>JAOUOQ010000214.1 GCA_029880275.1 Candidatus Aminicenantota bacterium
TCAACCAATTCTTTCTATTATCGCATCTCCTTATTATATTTTTCCTACCGCTGGAGGTGGTTTTCACGCTATTCCTCTAAGTTACGACCAGAAACTGTTTGATTCCATTGCATTTTATAATATAATTATAAGATTGCAATTTAGCTGGCTAAAGAACGCAAGACCTTTAAGAGAGGTCTCTTTATGAGCCTTAGGATGGTGAACATATCTTCGATAATGACCACCGTGCTGGCTTTTCTCTTTGTCAGCCTAACCACTGCCTATCAGTTGAAGGCTCTTCTCCCCGGGGCAGATGAGACCAAGCCGTGGCAGCCCAGAGGTGAGACAGAGAGCTATGTTGGAGAGGAGCTTTACAATCTCATAAACGGCGGGGCGGAGATATTTCTGGAGTACGGGTTCACCGAAGCTATAGCCCAGGAGTACCGCAGGGAGGACTCCTCGCTCAGGGTGACTATCTACTGCATGAGCAATCCGGAAGCCGCCTTTGGCATCTACTCTTTGAATCGGATGAGAAAGCCCCCTCTGCCCGGAATAGGGGATGAAGGGGTGGGGGAGGATAATTACCTTTACTTCTGGCAGGGGAGCTACTATGTTACCGTGGAAGCCTTCCCTCTGGGGCAAGAGCTTGAGGAGTCGCTTCGGCGCCTTGCTTCTCTGGTATCCGCCAGGATTGGGGAGCATGCCTCCTTACCACCTGCCCTTGAACTTCTCCCCCAGGAGAACAGAATAGAGCGGAGCGAGTGCCTGGTGAAGGGACTGCTCGGGGTGAGTGCCCTTCTCTACATATCAGATAAGGATATATTTCAGCTCAGTCCTCAGGGGACAGGGGCCTATGGGGAGTATCAGTTCCCCGGGGAGAAGGTGAAGCTCTTCATCGCCCTCTACCCCGCCCCGGACAAAGCGGAAGAAGCCTGGCACAGGCTTCGGGAAGCCCTGAACGAGGAGGAGGGATTTGTTCCCGGCGGGGAGATTGACCGTATCTCACTCTGGGAGAAGGAGGAAAGTTTTTACGCCGCCCTGAAGACTGCCCATACCGTGGCTCTAGTAGTGGGGGCAGTGAATAAGGCTCACGCCATCGCTTTATTAAGACAGATAAAGTAGGCTTACGCTATGATATGTTGGAGGATAAGGTGGAAAAATTGAGCGACCGTCGTCAGTTCCTCAAGCTGCTTATGGGCTTGGGTGCGAGCGTTACTTTTGCCGGGAGACCACCTGTTTACAGCCAGACTCCGGTAACCCCCGATTTAGCGATTGCCGAGGGTGGCTCTCCGGCTCAGACCACCCGAGCCGCCCTGGAAGCCATGGGGGGGATGGAGAGGTATATCTCCAGGGGGGATATTGTCCTGCTCAAGCCAAATCTGAGCTGGGACCGCGTGCCCGAGCAAGCTGCCAATACCAACCCCGAGGTGATGCGCACCCTGGTGGAGCTGTGCTATCAGGCGGGAGCCAAAAAGGTCAAGGTATTCGATAACAGCATAAACGATGCCCGCCGCTGCTATGTGCGCAGTGGGATTATGGAAGCGGTAAGAGAGGCAGGAGCCGATGTGCACTATGTTGATGAGCGGAAGTTCCGCACTACTAACCTCGGGGGTGAGGTTCTCAAGCAGTGGTCGGTGTACACCGAGGCGCTGGAGGTCGATAAGCTGGTTAATGTCCCCCTTGCCAAGCATCATAACCTCTGCCGCCTGACCATCGGGATGAAAAACTGGATTGGCTTGCTGGGAGGGAACCGCGGTAAGCTCCATCAGCGCATCCACCAATGCATCGCCGACCTGGCTGGCTTTTTCAAGCCGAACCTGGTGGTGCTGGATGCCGTGCGCATCCTGCTGCGCAATGGTCCTCAGGGCGGGAGTCTGAACGATGTGAAGGTGCTTAATATGGTAGTTGTGGGGACCGACCAGGTTGCCATCGACTCCTTTGCCGCCTCCCTCTTTGGAATACAGGGGAGCGAGGTGGGCTATATAAAGCTGGCACATGAACGAGGGCTGGGGAATATGGAACTGAGCAACTTGCAGATAAAGAGGGTCAACCCCTGAGCCTCACGACCAGCCTTCCCCCGCGGCTGTTTCCTTTGCCTGGAAATACATGCTCAATGCCTGAAGAGGAAGACACTCAATGAGGAATTTTCGTCGCAGCACTCAGATAGTTTTCTTACTCCTTTTTCTCTGGCTTCTGATTCAGACAGAGTATCACGGCAAGGATATCATATCCTACCCGGTGAAGATTTTTCTTGACTTTGACCCCCTAATTCTTTTCTCCTCTCTGCTGGCTGCCCATGGCATTCCGCCGGCTTTCCCCCTGGCAATGTTCTGGGGACTGGTGCTGGTGGGGATGACCCTTCTGCTGGGGAGGGTTTTCTGCGGCTGGGTCTGTCCCCTGGGCACCCTCAATCACTTCATCGGCTGGCTGAAAAAAAGAAAGCTTCCCATAAAAGCGAAGATGGAAAGAGGGAAATATCGCCCTTCGCAGCGCTGGAAGTATCTCATTCTGATTGGATTACTGGTGGCTTCGCTGTTCACCTTGCAGGTGGTGGGGCTGCTCGACCCCCTCAGCCTGTTCATCCGCTCACTGGCGCTAAGCATCAACCCGGCGGTAAACTACCTCACCAGAGCGGTGTTCAACTTTCTCTATTTTACTGATATACGGATTATAACCGCGATTTCCGAGCCGGTATTCTCCTTTCTGAAGACCTTCTATCTCTCCTTCAAGCAGCCCTTTTTCCAGCAGAGTGTCTTCCTGGGGCTGATTTTCCTGTTCATAGTCGGTCTAAACTTTTATCGTCACCGATACTGGTGCCGCCACCTCTGTCCCCTGGGCGCCCTGCTGGGAGTGCTGTCCCGCTATACCCCTCTAAGGCTGAAGGTGAGCAAAGAGTGCACGCAGTGCATGGTCTGCGTAGCGGGATGCGAAGGGGGAGCCGAGCCGCATAGTACCGACAGCTGGCGCAGCACTGAGTGCGTGGTGTGCTGGAACTGCGTGAAGAGCTGCCCCAAGGGTGCGGTCAGCTTCGCCCTCCCCGCCAGGCGCAAGAAGGGCGCCCCCTATGTTGATGTGGGAAGGCGGAGGCTGATCACCTCGGCGGTGGCCGGGCTGGCGGCAGTCCCTCTGCTGAGGGTGGGCAGGGAGTATAAAGGCTTTAATCCCCAGCTCATTCGTCCTCCGGGGGCGCTGGCAGAGGAGGAGTTTCTCCGCCGGTGCGTTCGCTGCGGGGAGTGTATGAAGGTCTGCCTGACTAACGCCATCCAGCCAGCACTCCTTGAGGCGGGGCTGGAGGGGCTGTGGACCCCCATGCTGATGATGAAGATGGGCTACTGCGAATACTACTGCACCCTGTGCGGTCAGGTCTGCCCTACGGAAGCTATCCGGAAGCTCCCTCTGGAGGAGAAGCAGAAGGTCCGCATT
>JAOUOQ010000036.1 GCA_029880275.1 Candidatus Aminicenantota bacterium
ACCACGAGGGGCAAATATGCTATTAATAGGCGCCCATATGTCGATTGCCGGGGGGATACCTTTAGCACTTACCCGGGGGCAGGAGCTTGGCTGCCGCACCATTCAGATATTTACCAAAAATGCCAATCAATGGAAGGCGAGGGATATAACTCCCGAAGAGGTAGCCGAATTTACTCGTCAGAAGGAGAAGACTAAAATCTGGCCGGTAGTCGCCCACGACTCCTATCTGATTAACCTGGGCGCTCCCGATGAGGAGAAGCTCCAGAAGTCCCGGGAATCCTTTCTTATAGAGATGCAGAGGACAGAGCTTCTCGAGCTTCCCTATCTGATAACTCATCCCGGTGCCCATTTAGAATCGGGAGAACAAGAGGGGCTGAAAAAGATAGCTGAGAGCATCGACTGGCTTCACCGCCGGACCAAGGGATTCAAAATGAAAATTCTGCTGGAGACCACCTCCGGGCAGGGCACCAACCTCGGCTACCGCTTTGAGCACTTCTCCGCTATTATGGATATGGTAGAAGATGCCAGTCGCCTGGGATTCTGCTTTGACACCTGCCATGTCTTTACTGCGGGCTATGACCTACGAACCAGGGATGCCTATGAAAAGACCATGGAAGAGTTCGACAGGGTTATAGGTCTGGCAAGTCTCAATGTGTTTCACCTCAACGATGCCAAGAACGATGTGGGAAATCGAATCGACCGCCACCAGCACATCGGTAAGGGGAAATTAGGGCTGGATGCTTTCAGATTCTTATTGAACGACCCCAGGTTTGTCAATCTACCTAAAATACTGGAAACCCCCAAGGGTAAGGATATGACGGAGGATAAGATGAACCTGGCGGTGCTGGAGAGTCTGGCAGAGGGTTAGGTCATACCCTGGCAGAGGTTGGTTTCTTCCGTTTGGGGAAGGTGAAGTAGAAGGTGCTTCCTTTGCCTCTTACCGATTTAGCCCATATTCTTCCACCATTGGTCTCCACAATCTTCTTCACAATGGCTAAACCCGCTCCTGTACCTTCGACTGGCTTGTCTTCTAATCGTCTGAAGATATGGAATATGTCCTCAAGGTGCTGCTGCTCAATTCCAATTCCGTTATCTTTTACATAAAACTGGTAAGTGTTATCCACTTCGGTGCATCCGACTGCAAGCTCCAGCTCCTTGGTCTCATTTCTAAACTTATAAGCGTTGCTCAACAGGTTCTGGAGAATCTGGCGGAAATGGAGCCAGTCGGCGTAGATAACCGGCAGATTGAGGTATTTAACCGTGGGGTGGTCTATTTTAAATTGGAGGTTCAATTCCTCCACAATCTCTTTGGCCAGACTGAGTGTGTCGATTTCCCGTGGTTGTTGGACCGCTTTTCCTACTCGTGAGAGCTTCAGCAGGTCGCCAATGAGACGGTTCACCTCATCGGCATTAGAGACAATCCGTTCCAGCTGATGGAGCCCCTTCTTTCCTAATTTGTCGCGGGAGGAGGCTTTCAACAACTCGGAGAAGCCTTTTATGGATATCAGGGGAGACTTCAAATCGTGAGAAACAGTATAGACAAAGCTTTCCAGTTCCTGGCTTTTCCTTTTAATCTCTTTCTCTATTCTTTTCCTTTCCGTGATGTCGATAAATGAAGCCATCATGCAGATAGGTTTACCAGCCTTATCGGTAACTCTGCTTGCTTGCAAGTGGACATCGAACAATGAGTCATCTTTTCGCATGGCGACCAGCTCGCCTACCCAACTCCCTTTGTAATGCGAGGCTTCCAATACCTCCGAAGCCTTCTCTTCCACCTGCCAGAATTTTACTGCAAGCTTTCCCAGAACCTCCTCAACACTATCATAGCCCCATAGTTTAAGAAAAGAATTGTTTACATAGGTGAGATTTCCTTCAAGGTCGGTAATGGCAATGGCACTGATAGATGATGCCATAGCACTGTCCTTTATCCTCAACGCTTCTTCCGCCCGTTTGCGCTCGGTGATGTCTTCGATAATGCCGTCATAATACATCACTTTCCCTTTTTCGTCTTTTGCCGCTACAGCAGATACTGAGCCAATGAATGGAGTTTCATCCTTTTTCTTTAACTGCAATTCCTCGTCTCTTACATATCCAAACTTCAACATTTTCTCGTTAAACTTCTTCCTATCTGCTGGATTTTGATATAAATTAGCGACATTTAAGGCAAGGAATTCCTCTCTGCTCTTATAGCCAAACATTTTGACAATGGCAGGATTAGCCTCAATAAATTTTCCTTTAGGCCCAACGGTATTTCTATAAACCCCGACATTGATATTGCTGGTTAAAGTTTTGTATTTCTCTTCGCTCTCTCGTAGCGCCTCCAAGGCACGCTTGCGCTCGGTTATGTCTTTATAAATAGCGACAGCGCCGAGGAACTTTTTGCCTTTTAATATGGGGGAGGCGCTGATGAGGACACTCATCAATGTTCCATTCTTTCGCTGGCGTACAGTTTCAAAATCTATAATTTCCAGGCTGGTCATCGCTCTTCCGGTAATTGATGCTGCCTCTTTTTGCTTATCTTTGGGGACAATAATGGCATCGATATCTTTACCCAGCACTTCCTCTTTGGTGTACCCGAAGATCTTCTCCGCTCCCTTATTCCACTCTACTACTCTTCTCTGGCTGTCGACGGAAACAATGGCATCGGTGACATTTCTGACCAGGGATTCCAAGTAATCCCCCTTCGACCTTGCCTCCTCATACAAGCGAGCGTTTTCCATGGCCACGGCAATCTGACCGGCTAATATCTGCAGGACAGAGAGGTCTTCCCTGGTGAAGGCGTTGAGTTCTGTGCTCTGGATGTCGAGCACTCCCAGGATGCGTGCACCGAACCGGATGGGGACACTTATTTCGGATTTCGTCTCGGGATAGAGCTTGCCTAAATATCTTGGCTCTTTGCTCACATCATTGGCTAATATCGGCTTACCGGTGTAAGCCACCCATCCGATTATCCCCTCTTTAAACCGCTGGCTATATCCCCTGGAGAATCTCAATGCCTCACCGCCACCGGTCTCAAATATCACTCGCTTCTTATCCGGCTCCGAGGTCCAGATGCCCACCTGATAGTAGCCGAGGGCGGGGATAAGGTTGACTACTTTCTGTATGAGTTTTTGCAATTCGAGAATGGCGGTAATCTTTCTGCTGACCTGGGTGATGATGTTTAAATAGGTGCTTCTCCTCTGCTCTTTCTGGTACTGAAACCGGTATTTGTTCCTGGCTTTCTTCAGCTCCCTGTCCAGCCTCTTTTGCTCAGTTATGTCTTTTTCAATGGCTGAGAGACCTATAACTTTCCCATCGGTGTCTCTTACCAGGTTGTAAGAAGCGGTAGTGTATATGACCTCCCCCGACTTACGCACTCTTTTTACCTCTTTTTCAAGGTAGCTTCCTCCTTTCCTCTCCACCAATCTGAGGAGCTTTTCCTCGGTGCGTCTGAACTTCGGGGGCACAATAAACTGGTCAACATGCTTACCCATCACCTCGTCGGCAGTATAGCCAAACAGCTGCTCCGCTCCCTTGTTCCAGAGGGTTACCTTTCCCTCGCGATCAGCAACTACCACGGCGTCTATGGAGTTAATAATGATATTCTCCAGGTAATTCTTTTCCTCCTGTATCTGCTGTAAGAGCTTATGAGACCCCCTTTGGGAGTGGAATCGCTCTGCTGCTTTGGCTATTGAGAAGGCGAGCTTTCTTATGTTTTGCTTCTCTTTAAATAAATAGTCCTCTGCCCCTCGCCTTAAGCAATCTACAACCCTCTCCAGGCTTTTTTCGGAGCTGTAAATGATGAAAGGAACCTCTATCCCGGAGGCTCGGAGGGCATCTAAGAGCTGTAAACCGTTCATAGTGGGTGTCAGATGGTATTCGCTTACAATAAGGTCGTACCCTCCCCCTTCCGCCTTTCGTAAGCCTTCTTGCCCCTTACAGGCTAAATCAAACTTGAGGCAGGGCTCCTCTTTTTGTAAGAGGGCTCTGGTCTCCTCGGCGGCGGCAACATTGTTATCTACGATCAGAACATTCAATGTTTTCTCTACCATTTTTCTATTTAATATATAAGCAAATTTTGTGCCTTTAAGCCCTAACAGAGAGGATTTGAATATACTGAGGGATTGTTATTAGATTATAACAAGTTTGAAAAGAATGTGAAGCTTTTCTCCGAAAGGGCTTTTCTCATTTTTTCTACCAGAGTTGGCGGATAGAAACTCTTTACCAGGTACCCGTTCGCCCCCAGCTCTCGGGCTTTCTCTATATCCTCCTGGCTGGTGGAGGTGGTTAGTACGAGAACCGGTATTGATTTAAGATGAGGATCGCTTTTAAGCTTATGCAAGATAGCAAATCCATTAATCTTCGGTATATTTAAGTCTAACAAAATCAGACTGGGACAGGTTGCCTCTTTCTTCCTGCAGGATTTAGCAAGCTGGCGAAGGAAGGTAAGAGTCTCCTGACCATCTTTGGTGACCTGAATCCCTTTTATCCATTGGCTTTCTGCTAACTCCGAAGTAATCAGCTCAATATGGTCTGGATTGTCTTCCACTAATAGAATATTTAAGACTTTAATATTTACCATACTGGGGAACCTCCTTGAGTAGGATAAAGATTTTACCTCCCTTAGGGGAACTCTTCTTGATTTAGCTCCAGCCCTCCTGATTTAATAAAGAATATCACCTTGCAAACATATCTTCTGAAAATCTAATAACAAAATATTTCTACCATAAGTATTGCAAAAAGTAAAGAGGTTTATTAAAAATATTTAGAAGATGAGTGCATTTCTCCGAGATTTGCTAAATCGCATAGAGATGAGGGAGTGAAAGATGATGCTAAAGCCTTTTCTGAGAAAGTCATCCCTGGTACTTATAGCTTGCGGCGCTGGGCGCAATGGCTTTCAATCATCGAAAGGGAGGAGCTTAGCTTTTGCATCCTCCGATTCCGTAGTTTTATAGATTTGATATCTTCTAAGGGGGGCTGTTGAGCACGTATCTCCCTCAGGAGCTTCTCCAATTCCGATTTCAAAGCCTGAAGGTCGCTCAAGGAGTACTTTTTCAGGATAACTCTGTTTAGAAGAATATACCCATCCTTCAGCTGATTAGCCATAGCATAGGGACTTCCTCCTATGAAATAACCCATCGTTCCTCCTTCTTGGAAAAAAAGACTGAGTATAGCTTATTTCTTAAAAGAAGCATTCCGTCCCCATGATTGTACCTCACAGCTTTTTGCTCCTATAAATCTACCAGCGCGCAAGTAAACTCCACAGGTTCTATCTTAAATAATAACCCAGTAATCGACCCATGTCAATTGGTTAAATGAGGTTTTAGCCCCTTTTTGGGACCCAAAACTACAAATATTTGTCAGTTAGGCCATTTTATAGCAAATTTATCTTGACAAATGACAATAATTGTTATATTATGGTAAAAATTTTAGACCTATCTGCTTTATAGGTATTTGTTATGACGGTCAAAATAGGGCAACTGTTAGTCTCTGCGGGGATTATCACTATGGATCAGCTGAGGCAAGCCCTAGAGTCCCAGAGGCGTGGTGGGGGAAAGCTGGGAGGGTTGCTGGTGAAGCTGGGACATGTTGAGGAAGATACCATTGCGAACCTCTTGAGCGAGCAGTATGGGATTCCCTTTGTTGACCTTAACGGCTGCGAGATTGAACCCAGTGTCATCAATCTAATCCCTTCGGACATCTGTCTGAAATACGAGCTTATTCCCATCGAGCGGACCGGTTCTACCCTTAAGGTGGCCATGGTCGACCCCACCAATGTCTACTCCTTGGATGATATCAAGTTTATGACCGGCTTAAATATCGAACCACTAATCGCCCTGGAGAGTTCGGTCAGGGAAGCTATTGAGCGATATTATGGGACGGCGTATGATGAAAAGTTGAAGGAGGTCATCGGGGACCTAAACGGGGTGGATGATGGTTCTATCGAGATAAGGGGCGAGGACGAGGAGATTGACATAGACGAGCTGGAGAAGGCCTCGGGAGAAGCTCCCGTGGTGAAGCTGGTCAATCTTGTACTTAGCGAAGCGGTCAAGAGGGGAGCCAGCGATATTCATATTGAGCCTTATGAGAAGAATTTCCGCGTCCGCTTTAGGATAGACGGGATTCTTTATGAGATGATGAAGCTCCCTCTGAAGTTCAAGAATGCCATTACCTCCCGGGTCAAGATTCTCTCTCAGCTGGATATATCGGAGAAAAGGCTCCCTCAGGATGGGAGGATTCTCCTCAAGATAAAGACCACTAGCGGCATAAAGGAGCTTGATTTGAGGGTGTCGGTCCTCCCCACCCTTTATGGTGAGAAAGTGGTAATGCGGCTGCTTGACCGGGACCAGCTGATGTTTGATATGACCAAGCTCGGCTTCGAGTCCGACTCCCTGGAAAAGTTTGAAAAGGCTATTCAGAATCCTTATGGAATGATACTGGTTACCGGGCCAACAGGTAGTGGCAAGACCAACACCCTCTACTCTGCTCTGGGCAAGCTCAACATTGCTGATACCAATATCCTTACCGCTGAAGACCCGGTGGAATTCAACCTGATGGGTATTAACCAGGTTCAGATGAAGGAACGGATTGGGCTGAACTTTGCCACCGCCCTGAGGTCGTTTCTCCGACAGGACCCCAATATAATCATGGTGGGTGAGATAAGGGACTTTGAGACTGCCGAGGTGGCCATAAAAGCAGCCCTCACAGGGCACCTTGTGTTAAGCACCCTTCATACTAACGATGCTCCCAGCTCCATTACCCGACTAATGAACATGGGGATTGAGCCCTTCCTGGTCTCCTCTTCGGTGCTCCTTATATGTGCCCAGAGGTTGGTAAGACGGATCTGTACCGAATGCAAGAAGGAGATAAAAGTACCTGCCGAAGCCCTGATAGATATAGGTTTCTCGTCCGATGAGGCTTCCCAACTCAAAATCTACCGAGGTGAAGGGTGCTCGAGATGCACTAATACCGGATACAAAGGGAGGATAGGGCTTTTTGAGGTCATAGATATGACCGTCGCTATTCAGGAAATGATCCTCCAGGGGGCTTCCACCCTGGATATGAAACATAAAGCTTTAGAAGAAGGGATGATAACCCTCAGAGAGAGCGGGCTTTATAAGATTCGCCAAGGAATTACTACTGTTGAGGAGGTATTAAGAGAGACCGTCAAATAGAACAAATAGGGGCTCTCGCCTCAGGCCCTGGTAGAGAGAGGCTTAGCAATACTTATCTCTTATGCGATGGAGGATATATGAATGGACCTGCATCAATTACTAAAAATTATGGTGGAAGAAGGGGGAACCGACCTCCATATCACTACCAATTCTCCGGCTCAGATAAGAATTGATGGAGAGTTGAGAGCCCTCAATCTCCCTCCCCTGACTCCGGCGGAGACCAAGCGCTTAGCTTACAGCATACTCACTGACACCCAGAAGCGCTACTTTGAGGAGAATCTGGAGATTGACCTGTCTTTTGGCATCAAGGGACTGGCGAGATTTCGCTGCAATGTATTCAACCAGCGAGGAGCTGTTTCGGCTGCTTTCAGGGCTATTCCCTGGAAGATTATGGATTTTGCGTCCCTCGGTCTGCCCCGTATGGCAACCAATATATGTCGGAAACCGCGAGGTCTTGTTCTGGTGACCGGACCCACTGGCTGCGGTAAATCGACCACCCTGGCAGCAATGATCGATTTCATCAATGATGAGAGGCACTCTCACATTGTCACTATTGAAGACCCTATTGAATATCTCCACCAGCATAAGAAAGCGATTATCAATCAGCGAGAGCTTCACTCCGACACCCACTCCTTCCCCAACGCTCTGAGGTCGGTTCTGAGGCAGGACCCCGATATCGTCCTTATCGGGGAGATGAGGGACCTGGAGACCATAGAGTCGGCGCTCCGCATTGCCGAAACCGGGCACCTCACCTTCGCCACCCTTCATACCAACTCAGCCGCGCAGACCATAAATCGTATCGTCGATGTTTTCCCCTCTCACCAGCAGGGGCAGGTGAGGGCGCAGCTTTCCTTTGTTCTGGAGGGTATCTTGTGTCAGGCTCTGCTCCCCAAAGCCGGCGGCAAAGGGAGGGTTCTGGCTTTGGAGATATTGATACCCAACTCTGCTATTCGGAACCTGATTCGAGAGGATAAGGTCCATCAAATCTATGCCACCATGCAGACAGGGCAGATTAAGTACGGGATGCAGACCTTCAACCAGTCTTTAGCCACCCTCCATTTCCGAAGGATGATCACCCTGCAGACCGCCATGGCTGCTACATCTAATCCTGAGGAGTTGCAGGAACTTATCGACCGTGGGGTAGGGGTGGTTAGCGGAGAGATGGAAACGAGCAAGGAGAGATTGAGAACAATTAAATAACTGCTCCCGTAGGGAGAAAGGAGCACAGAAATGGCAACCTATTCTTGGAAGGGTCGCAGCCGCACGGGGCGTCTTCAGGAAGGGATGATGGTAGCAGGCAGCAAGAGCCAGGCGATAATAAACCTGCGGCGCCAGCAGATCATGGTAGTCAGCATCAAAGAGAAGGGCAGGGAGATTGCCCTGCCCAAGCTAAGAGGAGGGGTTAAGCAGAAGGAGCTGGCAGTTTTTGCCCGTCAGCTCGCTTTTATGATTGATGCCGGACTCCCCCTGAACCAGGCCCTTGAGATCCTCGGGATGCAGCAGGACAACAAGGCCTTCCAGAAAGTTCTCTTCCATGTGCGCCAGGATGTGGAATCCGGGTTATCTCTGACAGATGCCCTGAGAAACCACCCCCGGGTCTTCAGCGAGCTGTTCTGCAACATGGTAGCAGCGGGGGAGTCGGGTGGTATTATGGATACCATCTTGCAGAGGCTCTCTGTCCATCTGGAGAAGGCCATCAAGCTCAAACGGGCGATAAAGTCGGCAATGATCTATCCCTCGGTAGTCATCTCGGTGGCGATTTTAGTGCTCATCATTATTCTGTGGAAGGTCATCCCCGTTTTTGGCGCTCTGTTCAGTAGTCTGGGTGCACAACTTCCTCTGCCTACGCGTATTCTGATACAGGCGAGCAACTTTTTGGGGAACTACATTATTTTCATCATTATCGCTCTGGCTTTGCTGGCCATCACGCTGAGGTACTATCACGGCACCTACAACGGACGAAGGGTCATCGACAGGATAATGCTGAAGATACCTGTTATGGGGATGCTTATTAAAAAGATAGGCA
Organism: Candidatus Aminicenantota bacterium; assembly: GCA_029880275.1. Lineage (GTDB taxonomy): Bacteria > Acidobacteriota > B3-B38 > Guanabaribacteriales > B3-B38 > Guanabaribacterium. Next base: position 9,181 of record JAOUOQ010000036.1, read on the forward strand.
TTGCCCGATTCTGCCGCACCCTGGGGACCCTCATCAGCAGCGGGGTGCCCATTCTGGATTCCATGGAGATCACTGCCAAGACCGCTGGTAATTCCATTCTTGAGGATGCCATCCTCAGGAGCAGGAAGAGCATCGAGCAGGGGAAGACCATCGCCGAACCCCTAAAAGAGACTGAACTCTTTCCCCCTATGGTGACCCAGATGATAGCCGTAGGGGAGCATACAGGGGAGCTGGATAACATGGTAACCAAGGTGGCGGATTTCTACGAGGAAGAGGTGGACAATTCGGTCGCCAACCTGCTGTCCTTATTGGAGCCAGCAATGGTACTCTTCCTGGGGGTTACCATCGGGAGCATTGTGGTCTCCCTCTATATGCCGATTTTCAGCCTCCTGGGCAAGATAACCTAAAAGCAATTTCCTCTTGGCGGATGAGACCTAAGGGGATGGGATTGTCTTTCCATCACAGGGGAGAGGTGGTATAATAAAAAGAAAAAGCTTCTTTTCTGGATATTTTTATTTTAAAAGGTGAGCAGGTGAACAAAAAGGGGAAAAGCATATCTCTGGAGAGGAAGCTCCTGTGGTTGATGGGTCTAAGAGTGGTGATAATTACCACCCTCCTGGGGATAGCTATTGCCATTCAGATAATCTATCAGGAGGAGTTCCTCCCCTTTAATCCCCTCTATTACATCATCGGGCTTACCTATTTCCTTAGCATAATCTACGCCCTTTTCTTCAATTACATTAAGGAGAGCTTCCTGGCTGCCTATCTTCAAATAGTAGGCGACCTTCTGATCATATCCTTCCTGGTGTACCTGACTGGAGGTGTGAAAAGCTCCTTCAGTTTCCTCTATCTGATCTCCATCATATCAGCCAGCATCATCCTGTTTCGCCGGGGGGCTGTGTTAATGGCTTCCCTGAGCGGTATCCTTTACTGCTCTCTGATTTTTCTTATGTATTACCAGATTTTCCCCGGCCCTTTTGACCTCGCTCAATTCTCGCGAAGGGAGATTTACTACAATGTGTTTCTCAACCTGTTCGGCTTCTTTACCATCGCCCTGTTGAGCAGCTATTTGTCGGAGAACCTCGAGGTCTTCAAGTTCAGACTGGAGAAGAAGAGCAAAGATTTTGTTGGCCTGAAGGCGTTCAATCAGCACATTATAGACTGTATGAGCAGCGGTCTCATCACTACCGACCTGAAGGGGAAGGTAATCTTGCTCAATAAGTCAGCCGAGCATATTACTGGCTACTCCTGCAGCATGGTCAGAGGTAAGAACTTCTTCGAGTTGTTTAATGGGAGTCAGGACGACCTGGAGGAGGTTAAGGATAAGCTGGCTAAAAAAAGGGTGTACCGGTTTGACCGATATTTCAACCACCGCACCGGGAAGAAGCTGTTTATAGGGATAAGCGCCACCCGCCTGATGATGAACGGAAATAAAGATACTGGATACATATTTATCTTTCAAGACCTTACCGAGCTCAAGCGGCTGGAGGATGAGGTAAAGATAAAGGAGCGTATGGCTGCCATCGGGGAGATGGCGGCAGGGATTGCCCATGAGATAAGGAATCCCCTGGCAGCGATGAGCGGCTCAGTGCAGATGCTGAACAGAAACCCGCTCCTCTCCCCGGAACAGCAGCGCCTTATGGATATCATCATTAAGGAATCCGAGAGATTGAACCTCATAATAAGCAACTTTTTGCAATATGCCAGACCTGCCCCTCACCAGCCGGTTCCCACCAACATCTGGCGCCTCCTTGAGGAGACCGTAACCCTTCTCAACAACAGCGAAGAGCGGAGACCCGACCACCACATTATCCCCCAAAGCTCCGACCCCAGGCTTACCTACCTTTGTGACCCCAATCAGATGAAGCAGGTCTTCTGGAATCTGGCTACCAATTCCCTGAAGGCGATGCCCGATGGCGGGGACCTTATAATAGAGCTGGGGGCTAATAAAAAGGGGGGGCTGACTATCTCCTTCAAGGACGAGGGGATAGGAATCTCGGATAAGGCTATGGAGCGGCTCTTTCAGCCCTTCAGCAGTTCTTTCAAGCGGGGAACAGGCTTAGGAATGGCTATCGTTTATAGAATTATAAAAAACCATCAGGGAAGAATTGAGGTGAAGAGGGGAACAGAGAAGGGGACGGAAGTCCTCATCCATCTCCCTCCCGTTGGCGGAGAAGGGATCAAACAGGCCGAGCATCAAAAAAACCGCATATAAGATAAGAGAGGAGGTTCATACCCGTGGAGAGAATTATGGTGGTAGATGATGAGAAGAGTATGCGCGATTTTCTGTCCATAATGTTAGAGAAAGAGGGATACACGGTATCTATCGCCAGCGACGGCACCGAAGCCAAGCATCTCATTGAAACCGACCTCGTCGACCTGGTCGTCGCCGACATCAAGATGCCGGAAATCAACGGGATTGAGCTGCTGGAATACATCCGCCAGGTCTCCCCGGAGACCATCGTCATCATGATAACCGCTTACGCTTCTACTGAGACCGCCATCCAGGCTCTTAAGCTCGGAGCCTACGACTACATCAGCAAGCCCTTCAATGTAGACGAGATCAAGATAATAATTGAGAAAGCTCTGGAGAAAAAGCGGCTTAAGGAGGAAAACATCTACCTCAAGAAAGAGCTCCAGCTGCGGGAGAGGCAGTACTTCGACAGCATCGTCGGAAAGAACAAGAAGATGGTCGCCTTATACCGCCTCATCGAACAGATTGCTCCCACCAATACCACCGTCCTCATCTGCGGGGAAAGCGGCACCGGCAAGGAGCTCATCGCCCGGGCCATC
>JAOUOQ010000215.1 GCA_029880275.1 Candidatus Aminicenantota bacterium
TTGATTTCACTCGAACCATTAAACGTAAAAATGAGAAGGATACTTTCGTCTGGATACGCAAAGAAGACCGGGGCTATGTCTCTCACTTTGCCAGGCTGGAAGGAATCAAGGGCATAAATCCCGGTCGCCATATTGAGTTTCTCCCCTATGCAATTGCTCAGGCTGAATATACGCCGGCGGAACCGGGCAATCCTTACGCTACCGGTAAGAACTATTTCGGCAATATGGGACTCGACCTGAAAGTTGGCTTAAAAAGCAATCTCACCCTGGATGCCGCGGTAAACCCCGACTTTGGTCAGGTGGAGGTTGACCCGGCGGTGATCAACCTCACTGCCTACGAAACCTTCTATCAGGAAAAAAGACCGTTTTTTATTGAGGGTTCCAGTATTTTCAATTTCGGTCGGGGAGGCGCTACCAGTTACTCCTCAATTAACTGGTGGGAGCCCGATTTTCTCTACAGCCGGCGCATTGGTCGAGCACCTCAGGGCTATGTCTCTCAAAGCGGCTATGTGAATTTCCCCGACCGCAGCACAATTTTAGGCGCTGCTAAAATATCGGGGAAAATCGGCAGCGGCTGGAACATCGGTATCATAAATGCTCTTACTTCCCGGGAATACGCTGAAATTGACTCCGGAGGAGAACGCTTCAGGGAAGAGGTGGAGCCCTTCTCCTATTATGGTTTGCTGCGGGTGCAAAAGGAATTCAACGAAAGTAATCAGGGTTTCGGATTTATCACCACTTCGGTGCTGAGAGATTTGAGAAGCGACAACCTTAAGGATATTTTGAATAAAAATGCCTTCAGTCTGGCTTTTGACGGCTGGACTTTTCTGGATAAGAACAAAACCTGGGTTATTACCGGCTGGATAGGTGGCACTCGTGTGGCCGGAAGTCAAGCTGATATTCTCCGACTTCAGCAAGCTCCCCAGCACTACTTTCAGCGCCCCGATGCCGCGCATGTTGAGCTGGATGAAGAAGCTACCTCCCTTAGCGGCTGGTCAGGGCGGATCTATCTCAATAAAGAAAAGGGCAATTTTATTTTCAATGCGGCTGTGGGGGCTATATCTCCGGGGTTTGACACTAATGATGTTGGCTTCCACTACCGAGGGGATATAATCAATAGCCATCTCATTTTCGGCTATCAGTCGCTTCATCCAGGCAAGGTGTTTCGGAACTGGTCGATTATACTGGCCCCTTATCGCAACTATGATTTTGGCGGCAATAAATTCAACGATGGATATCTTCTCCTTGCCGATTCTCAATTCTTGAACTACTGGGGAGTTAATCTGATGACCGGGTACACGCCTCCGGCCTGGGATAACGAATTGACCAGAGGAGGTCCATTAATGAAAAGTCCGGCGTATAGACATGGCCAACTGAGCATCTACAGCGACAGCCGAAAACCAGTTGTGCTCTCAATGAATAGCAATTATTCGGAAACAACTGCCGGAAGCTTCAGCTGGAGTAGCGGAGTCTCTCTCCGCTGGAAGCCCAGGAGTAATATCAGTCTTTCAGTTGGTCCGAGTTACAGCTTTCGGCATTCCATTTTCCAATGGGTTACCCGGGTTGACGATCCTCTGATGGTGGATACCTATGGCACGCGTTACATTTTTTCTGACATCGACCAGAGAACTTTTTCCAGCGACATCAGATTAAACTGGACCTTCACTCCGAAGTTGAGCTTTCAGCTTTATACCCAGATTCTGCTCGGTGTGGGGGATTATGACAAATTCAAAGAACTGGCCAGAGCCAGGAGCTACGACTTCAACATATTTGGCCAAGAGCAATCAACCATCAGCTACGCCGATGAAATGTATACCGTTGACCCCGATGGATGGGGACCGGCTCCGAGCTTCTCCTTCCGTAATCCGGATTTCAATTTAAAATCGCTTCGGGGCACCGCGGTTCTGCGGTGGGAGTATCTGCCCGGCTCCACTCTCTATTTCGTTTGGACTCAGAATCGAGCTGGCTATGCGAACCCAGGAGATTTCAATTTCAGCCGCGACATCGGCGATGTATTCTCTGCCCCGGGAGATAATATATTCTTAATAAAAATCTCTTACCGCTGGTTTATGTGATTAAATTGCCAGGATAAGCGTTAGCTTATTCGGATAAACGCATTTTTTCTCCGGTGAACTGCGTTTTATATTATTGAAAAAAAGTAAGGCGGAAAAAGACCGGTTACCTCAAGAAAAGTCAGCGTAAGGACAGCTGCTGAATACTCTCGTCAGTTTTAAAAGTACTTTTTAATTTTAGCTCAGGAGCAGCGAATATTAAAATCTGTATTTTGGCTTGGCGTGTATACTTGCTTCCTGGAGCCAGTGATATGAAGCCTCGCCTCTTTCTATTATTTTTTGCCCTTCATAATCCAGCTCGTCTTCAATCACCACCCGGATAAAGTGCCTGCCGGGAGGTATTTTGTTATTTCCTCTCAGCGCCTGAACGATATAAGCGGTTGAATAATAGTTCTTATCATCCTTTGTATGAGTATATTCAGCGTAGGGTTTAACAGAAACCACCTTCACCTCCTCACCATCCAGAAATACCTTCACCTTATTTTCGTCAAGAATGGGAGCAAGACCAGAAAAAGGATGAGCTTTAAATTCCTCCTCGGTGATGGATAACTTAGCTTCTGCTATCTCTTGCGCATCAAGTTCACCATCTTTATTTTTATCTATCTGATTTGCTCTGTGCACTGACATGGGTCGGAAGCTGATAAAAACAGTGCGTGCTCCACCATTATTTGGCCACACATACAGATTATAAACCTCCAGGCTGGCCACCTGAAAGTTGAGTTCGGTATCTTCGGAGGCGGTGAAATTCCACGCCCAGGTCTCCAATGTTGTTTTTCCATAGGTTTCATTATTGGCTATAATTGTATTGTAGGTTCTTTGAGGTAGTATCATCTCATAGTAACCATTCTCATCACTGGTGGCGGCATACACATTCTCAAAGCCATTATCATTGGCAATGAGGTAATCTTGTCGAGGTGAGCCGTCAAAGTTGGTAGACCTACCGTAAATCCTGGCAAATTTGAGCGTTATTTCTTTTTGAAAACTTCCCTTTTCGGTAGAGACTTCTACCATCGCTTTTTCAGGGAAGGGAATTTTATCTTCCAGCCAGAATTTCACAATGGCATAGTCATATTTGTCCTCCTCAACTCTTTTGACCTCCTGACTTTTTGCAAAGACGATATTGCCTTTGGAATCATATAATGTAAGAGCAATCGTAAATTCTCTTTCCTGAAAATCCCTGATTTCCGCTTCTACACTTGGCGTAACTTTTATGACTTGATCTGCCTTCTGAAATGGGTTAGTAAAGCGATATGAAAATTCCTTGAAATTGTACACATAAACCTTCACATCCCTTTTTAATTCCTCTGTGGCAA
>JAOUOQ010000216.1 GCA_029880275.1 Candidatus Aminicenantota bacterium
GGTTTCTCTACATCAGTGGGAGCGGCAGCCGGAGACATAGACCTCCCCATTGGCATTAGTGGCACCGAAGGCTTTGAACGACCGGATTAAAGTGCCAGCATAGCTAAACAGCTTCACCCAGGAGTTCCCCCCATGGCCCTGACCGCAGAGGATTTCATCTACCACGCCAGCAAAAGCACCAATCTCCACTGCACCGAGGTGCACCGAGCCGTTGGGGTTGCCCCCACTGCCAAAGGCTATGAACGATTTGATGAGGGTGCCGTTCTGCTCAAATATCTTCACCTGGTTGGTCCCACCATAGCCAGTAGCTACTGCTATCTCCTTATCAGCGGTGTTGCCATCAAAGTTGCCGCCAGCCAGGTGGATGGAGCCCTGGGTGTTCTCGCTGCCAAAGGCATAGAAGGAGCTCTGGAAGGTGCCAATCTTGTCAAAGATTTTCACCAGGGAGTTCCCCCCGATGCCGGTGCCGGTGATTATCTCATCTTCGCCATCCCCATTAAAATCAGTCGCTGCCAGATATACCTCACCCTGGGTATTAGCTGCTCCGTATGCCTTGAAGCTCGCACGGACGGTAATAGGTGTATACCTCTCGAAGACCTTCACCTGGGAGATGCCGTTTCTTCCCGTGGCTACGGCTATCTCCAGGTCTAAGGGATTGGTATCGAAGTCCCCCACCGCCAGGTGCACCTGCCCCCCGGTGTTAGAAGCCCCGAAGCACTTGATGGAGTTGTATAAAGTGCCGTCGTAGTTGAATATCTTTATCCACGACTTCCCCCCGGAGCCGTGAGCCACCACCACCTCGGGGTTGCCATCCTGGTCAAGGTCAGCCACCCGTACATCTATCTCCCCGTTGGGGTTGACCGCTCCGAATGCTTTGACATTCTGGAAGCGGCGCCCGTAGATGTCAAAGGCCTTATACCACGATTTCCCCCCATAGCCCATCCCGGTAAGGATGGTGGACTCAAGGGTGACCTTTCTGCCGAAGATGTCGTAGGAACTGGTGCCATAGTAGCGGTCGTCCTCCTGCACCAGGAAGAAGTTGAAGTGGGAGGAATTCCAGGCTAAGTGGGGGTAAACCTCGTTTATACCGGACTGCGAAGAGAGTCTAAAACCGTTATTAAGTCCCTCCACGGTGCCGTCGTTTTTGACCAGCTGACCGTAGATGTCGGCTGCAGTAACGCTGGGTCTGAAGTCCTCCCAGGCGACCAGATACCTGTTGTAAGTGGGGGAGTAGCAGACCGTAGGGTCATACTGATCGGCGGTATCGGTGCACATGACAATCTCGCTCCCCACCTTAGCAGGGGTATTGGCACTGCTCATCCGCTGACCGTAGATGTCCCAGTGGGAGGTGCTGCGGTAGTCCTGCCAGACGACCAGAAAATTGTTATCAGTGGTATTGGCAGCTACCTCAGGATTAAGCTGGCTTTCGGATGCACTCACCACCCAGGTAGAGTAAGTGGTTAAGGGCTTACCATCCTTATCCAAGCGCTTGCACGATATGTTCTTGCCGCTGGTTGCTTCGAGCCAATCGTCCTCCCAGGCGACCAGGTAGCCGTTGCCCGTGGGCAGGTAGGCGATGGCGGGGTGCCTCTGGTCTTCAGAGTAGCCTACGAGCGCGTTCTCCGAGGTAGTGGGAACCTCATTGCCGGTCACTATGCGGGAATAGACCTCCCAATCGTAGGTTGCCGCATCCCTCTCATCTTCCCAGACCACGCAGAAGTTGTTATCGGTGGAGTTGTAAGCAACTGCAGGATATTGCTGGTCGGAAGCGCTGGGGTTGGAAACATAGTAAGCGCCGCCTCCTCCTAATGTGCCATTGGAATTAACCTTCCTGCAAACGATATCCCAGTCGCCCACAGAAAGATAGTCATACTGGAATACTACCAGCCAGTAGTTGCTGAAGGAGCTGTAAGCTACATCGGGGTATCGAGTGGGATAGGGCTGTGAAAAGATAACGATATTAGCGCCCAGAAGGCTCCCATCGGCGTTAACTCTCTGACCGTAAATGTGGTAGTTGGTGCTGTCACGGAAATCCTCCCACACGACCAGGTAGGTGTTATCGGTGGAGTTGTAAGCCACCCTGGGCTCCCGCTGGTAATTGGCGGCAGCGGCAATGGTGGTGTAGTTGCTCACCATGGGGTCAACAGGCGCCGCGCTGGAAGATTTCTCCACCACCTCCCGGGGGTCGAAGGGAAGGTCACCATCAGGAGTAAGAGCTAATGGCTGCCCTGTCTCATCTACGGATTGAGGACTGCTGGAGGTGGAAAAGCTCAGAGGAAAGAAGAGGATCAGGAGCAGGAATGAGGTGATGATAAATCCTGAATGTTTTTTGATTGAAAACATTCTCTCCCTCCTTTTTTAAATTAAAGGTCTTATGGTTGGTAAATATGAATGTAAAGAAAAAAAGCCTCACCTCCTGTGTTAATTATTTTAAATTATCATATTAAAATACGACTGTCAATAATTATATTTAAAAAGGGATAAGGAACCCTTTCGGGTCTCCCTTCCCCCTTCATCTGTTAAGGGAAGCAGATTTTTTAGTTTATGCTCTTCAGGATTTCTCTACATCAATGGGAGAGGCAGCCGGAGACATAGACCTCCCCGTTGGCATTGGTGCCACCGAAGGCTTTGAACGACCGGATCAAAGTGCCAGCCCAGGTAAACAGCTTTACCCAGGAACTCCCCCCATAACCCTGACCGCAGAGGATTTCGTGTACCCAGCCTCCGAACGCTTGACTCTCCACTGCGCCGAGGTGCACCGAACCTGTGGGATTGCCACCACTACCAAAGGCTACAAAAGAGTTGATGAGGGTGCCGTTCTGCTCAAAGACCTTCACCGTATTGGTCCCCCCCTGACCGGTAGCTACCGCTATCTCTTTATCATTGGCGTCGCCGTCAAAGTTGCCCGCAGCCAGGTGGATAGAACCCTGGGTGTTCTCGCTGCCAAGGCATAGAAGGAGCCCTGGAAGGTGCCCGTGTTGCTAAAGATTTTCACCAGGGAGTTGCCCCCGATGCCGGTGCCGGTGATTATCTCGTCTTCGCCATCCCCATCAAAATCAACTGCTGCCAGATAGACCTCACCCTCAGTGTTGGCTGCTCCATAAGCCTTGAAGCTCGCCATAAGCGTACCATCGGTCCCAAATACCTTCACCCAGTTGTTCCCGTTCCTCCCCGTGGCTGCGGCTATCTCCAGGTCTAACGGGTCTGCATCGAAGTCCCCCACCGCCAGGTGCACCTGACCCCCGGTGTTAGAAGCTCCAAAGCACTTGATGGAATTTAATAAAGTGCCGTCGTAGTTGAATATCTTTATCCACGACTTCCCCCCGGAGCCGTGAGCCACCACCACCTCGGGGTTGCCATCCTGGTCAAGGTCAGCCA
>JAOUOQ010000217.1 GCA_029880275.1 Candidatus Aminicenantota bacterium
TCCAGGTCTGATTCCAGTCAGGTCTTGAACCGTGTCGAGGACGCGTGGCGAACCGCGAATGTGGCAGGCAGTGCCCATACATATTTGAATTTCATGACGCCCTCTAGGAACTAAACTAAAGGCTTTATAAAAGGTAGCTACATGCTGTATCTGGTTTAAAGGCACTTCTAATTTCTTGCTAACCTTGTCTAATGCCTCCTTAGGAAGCCAACGATTTTCGCTCTGAATCTCCAGTAATACTTGTATTAGCGCACTGGAATCGCCCTGATATTTATCTATAATCTGATCGATTTTACCGTTAGAAGTGGTCGCTGTCTTAACTTCTTTTTCTTCTTTCAACTAATCTTCTTCCTGCTCTCTCAACTCAGGCGGGAACAAAGCACTTCTGGATTTCGTCGAACCTGACTAATCCTTCTTTCGCTGAACTATTAAGGTACCTTGATACTTCGGACGGACTTAAGTCCAAAATCTCAGAAATTTCCCCAGTGGAAAGGGGTCTCTCTCGCAAGAGTAACAGAATTTCGCTTATTGCCAATTTATCCACAATTAGTTCACGGAATAATCTATCTACTTCTTCACTGTTGAAAAATTTGTCATATTCATCTTCTGTTTCAAAATGCACTCTCAACCGCTCCCTTTCCACCAGCTTAATGTAAGGGACCAAACTTTGAACAGCTTCGAATTTTAACTTCAATCCATTTGTATCTATGCCCTCGCCTGTTCCCAGAGGTCCTAACTCCTTTAGCTCCTTGATGAAGTCAGTAATGACCTCAGCGAAACGGATTCCCTGAGAGGCAGATACCCATTCAAGCCTTAACCTTTCGGGGTTTACTCCTATCAGTTTCAGTAATTTTTTACATATATGCATCACGCTTAATGCTTCATTATTTCCTTCCGTAACATAGTGACATTCGCCAAGCCAACAACCGCCGACAAACACACCGTCCATGCCATTTGAGAAAGCTCGGAGTATGAATGCCGGATCGACTCTGCCGGAGCACATCACCCTTATTATCCTCATATTAGTGGGGTATTGATACCGGGAAACTCCAGCAAGGTCTGCTCCTGCGTAGCAACACCAGTTACACAAAAATCCTAAAATCCTTGGTTCAAACTCGTATGCCATAGCTATTCCCTGGCTTCCCTTTAAAGAGCAACCCTACTGTATTCATTAGTGGACTTCTACAAGAGCCGAAGCCGCGGCGTCAATTTCAGCAAAGATCTGCTCGTCTGTATAGTGTTTCGCGAAAATGGCTCCCGCTGGACACTTCGCATTACACAGGCCATCCCCCTTACAGAGGACGGGATTAACCGTAGCTTTTTTGCCCTGGGGTGTGTCATGAAACTCTATAGCACCATACTTACAAACCGAAATACAGGCGCCGCACGCTATACACTCATCCTCATCTACTTCAGAAATAGCACCGGAGGCGGTGACTGAATCCTTGGAAAGAATAGTTGCCGCCCGGCCGGCAGCTCCGTAAGCCTGGCTAATCGATTCTGGTATATGCTTGGGATAGTGCGCCGTCCCACACAGGAAAACGCCATCGGCGGCAAAATCAACAGGTCTTAGTTTTACATGGGCTTCCTGAAAGAAACCATCCGGGTTCAGAGCTACCTTGAATAATCGGCATATTTCATCATTGGTAACTGGAGGAATCACAGCAGCAGCTAAAGCGAGGGCATCGGCATCCAGCGCAATCTTCTTACCTAAAATAGGATCGGTCACGGTAATCCTTAGAATCTGCTTGCCTTCCTCTTGAGTAGCCTCTACCTTGGGTTTATCTTCCGGCTCATAGCGGATGAATTTCACCTCCCGGTCAGCCGCTTGCCGGTAATAGTCCTCGGCAAACCCATAAGTCCTCATGTCACGATAGATAATGTAGATATCCATCTGGGGGTTTATCTCTTTTAGCTTCAAAGCGCAGGTTATAGCATTGTTACAGCATACCCGGCTGCAGTAATTTCTGTCTTCGTTTCGACAACCCACACACTGAATCATGACCAGGCTCTCTGCGTTAACCACCTTTGCTTCCCTTTTGACGATTTTCTCCTCTAACTCCAGCAGAGTAAATACCCTGTCATCTTGCCCGTAAAGGTATTCGTTAGGTTTGTATTCCTCAGCACCGGTAGCGATGATGGTTATTCCGTGTTTAATTTGTCTAATCCTACCTCCGGACTTCACTTTGGTTATGAAATTCCCAACATAACCGGAGGCTTCGGTGATGGTAGCATCAGTATACACATGAACTAGGGGGTGCTGGTAAACCTTGCGTATAAGATCACTCAAATAGGCTTGAACATCCATCTCATCCAGGGTGTAATGAATTCTGCGAGCTATTCCCCCCAACTCAGTATCTTTTTCCACCAGGTAAACCTCAAATCCCTGATTAGCCAGGCTCAGAGCGCTGGTCATGCCGGCTATACCACCCCCAACTATTAACCCTCTTTTGTCAACCGGTAGCTGGAATTCCTGTAAAGGCTGTAAAATTGCCGCCCGGGCTACCGACATCCGGACTATATCCTTTGCCTTCCGGGTGGCGGCTTCCTTTTCTCGAGAATGGACCCAGGAGCAATGTTCCCTTATATTAGCAAACTCAAAGTAGTATGGATTTATTCCACCCTCGCGAAGCGTGTCCCGGAATAGCGGCTCATGTGTCCTGGGGGTACAGGCGGCGACAATAATACGATTGAGCCCCTTTTCTCCAATGGCTTCAGATATCCTCTGGGCAGCATCTGTAGAACAGGTAAAGAGGTCTTCTTGAGCGTGGACAACATTAGGTAAGGTCAGAGCATATTCTACTACCGAAGGAACATCTACCACTCTCCCGATATTAGCTCCACAGTGACAGACAAAGACTCCTATTCTTGGTTCCTCTACCGAAACATCCCTTTCCGGTGGATATATCCTCTCTCTGGCCAGTTTGCCTCGCCGATAGGCAAGGAGTTGGCTGCAAATGGCATTCGCCCCACTGGCGCCCATTACCGACTCGGGGATATCTATGGGACCTCGGAAGGCTCCGCTGACAAAGATTCCCGGGCGGGAGGTCTCAATAGGATTAACCGGATTAGTTTTACAGAATCTGTGAGATTCGAGTTCGATGCCGAACTTATCAGCCAATTCTTCGACATCCTCAGGAGGGTTCAAGCCAACGGCTAAAACCACCATGTCGAATTCTTCTTCTTTTACCCCCTCATCAGTTGTAGAGTATTTTATGGTTACATTCTTGCTTTCTGGCAGCTCTTTGCCTATTGATACATAGCTTCTTATAAATCTGATGCCGGGAAGGTTCTCCGTCCTTTGATAAAATCGCTCAAAGTCCTTGCCAAATGACCGGACATCGTTATGGAAGATAGTAGCCTCAATCTCAG
>JAOUOQ010000218.1 GCA_029880275.1 Candidatus Aminicenantota bacterium
GACGATGTCATCGGTGGACATGGAGGGAATGACCAGCACATCGAAGCGCTTGCCCAGCTCGCCCGCTCTCACCTCGGCATCGTGGATGTTGGTGAAGGGGAACTCGAACTGCTCGAAAAGCCAGCGGATCCAACTTTCATCGGAGCTTGCCGTCCAGGGTTTATAAAGGGCAACCCTGGGGGATTTCAGCGTATAGGTCTTGGCCGCCACCCGTCCTCCGGTGCCGCCTATGCTGAGGGAGAGCTCTTTGGCCAGGGAGTCCATAAAGGAGCGGGAGACACCCCTGGAAGGGACAATCGTTGTCCCCGGGGGATAGGTCTTCCCTCCAACGCTGAAGGACTCCTGCGCCCAGAGAACCTCTCCGCCCTTGGCTAATATGCGGTTTGTCGCGATGAAGCTGTTGTTGGTTTTAGGGGATATCAGATAGGCGTAACCCGCACCCCGTTCCACATTTCCGGCAGGGGCGATCACCTTTTCCACCGGAGTCAGGGACACCTTTAACGGGGTGTTGGCAGTGGCAACCTTGACCCCCATCTGGTAGGGGAGAGTCCATCCCGCCACATCGTAGGAGGGGAGGTAGGTATCGGGGAACTCCCGCGGGCTGACCAGACCCTGCCACAGGTCGGGATACTTCATCAGGTCCGGATACTTTTGCTCCTCGAAAAGGTTCTTGACGAAGAGAGCGAATGGTTGGGTCATAGGGATGACCCAGGTTCCCGCCGGGTAGGAGATGCCATCGGAAACAAAGCCCTCTTTGGCCTGGTAGACATCTATCCCTAAAAGTATCATCTTGTTGAGCAGAAGCGCAGCAGTAGGGGCATCCCACTGCTCCTGCGGTATTATCCAGGCATAGGGGGGCTCTTTCTGGAAGCGAGCTATGACATCTCTTCCCATTTGATATTTGTCATAGAGGAGCTCTGCACGGTATTTAGCGGCTGTATTTAAAACTGCTTTGGAAGCCGTGACACAGTAATCTACCGCATCCCTCAGCCTCCACCAGCCTCCCTTCCAGGGGCTGGGGTAGAAGGCTGAGATGGTGAAATCCCTGTACTCCTCGGGGAAGTCACTCAGGGTGTAAAAGTGAGGGGTGGCATAGCGGTAGAGGGCGGTCTCGGTAAGCAGGGAGATGATATTGTGGGCGTCGACCACCTGAGTCACATAGCCGGGATACCAGGTGTCAAAGACAATTCGGGAGATGGCCCCATCCTTACCCTCCCGGTCAAAAGCTGCCCCCATTGCGTCGCCGATCAAATTCTGCCAGCGGATTAATATCGGGTGAACATTGGGGTTGGTCGGCTCCGAAGCGGGGTGGACCCAGATTCTCGCCGGGAAGGGAGCGGTCTGGTGATGATTATAGAGAACCTGAGGATACCACTCCTGGTTCACCAAGCGGGTGATGTTCTGGATTTCAGGCAGATTAACCATGTAGGAGTCCCGATTAATATCGCCGCCACCATATTTGTTGGGTATCCATGGCATAGGGCTTATTTCATAGGGGGTGCCCACATTGGGATGATACCACTCAGCCAGCATATTCATACCATCGGGATTGGCAAAGACGAGGACAAGTATGGTTTGGTCAAGGATGAAGCGGATGCCAGGGTCCTCCGATGTCAGCAGGTCGTATGCCAATTGGATGTTATGCTGTGCCGGAGCACACTCGGAGGCGTGGAGACCACCATCAATATACACTATCGCCTTTCCCTCAGCAGCCAGACGGCGGGCTTCCTCGTCGGTCAGCCCTTCTATCAAAGCCAGCTTTCTGGAGAGCTCCTTAAAGCGATCCAGATTAGCCATGTTATCGGCCGAGGTGATCACCGCATAAATCATCGGCTCCCCCATGCCGGTCTTTCCTATCTCAAACAGCTTTATCATGGGGGAAGCACTCTCCAGGGCTCTGAAATACTCAATGGCTTGATGGTAGGTTGCCAGATGGAAATCGGCTCCCACCTTGAAGCCGAGGATTTCCTCGGGAGGGGGAACCCTCTGAGCATAAGAAACTACTCCACCTGCAAGCAAAATCATCATAGCTGTGACTACAAGCCTAAACGAGAAAAAAGTCCTTCTGAACATGGTCTTCCTCCTTTGCATATTGGAATTCTCTCTCAAGATTGGTTTTACAACTCTCTGTCCTTCCTCTTCGCATCATCCTCAGTTAAGGAAAATGCGCTTATCATAAATTATACTATACCAATATTTTCATAAAGGAAAGGATAAAAAGTGTAGTATTGAAAAGAAGATGAAAAGGGAAAGCCTTGAGAAGCTAAAGCTGTAAAGATTCACCTTATTTGTCTGCTTGGGAGGAGAACTGCTGCTTCAGGAGATGTAGTTCACCCTTACTATGATGATTCCGAGGCATACGGATTTTGTCCTTTCTGTCGAATCTCAATCCAAATGTCCAGAGCTATTTTCTACCGTATCGGTATCAAGGACATTGAAACACTCACAGATGGCACTAAGTTTTCCACCAGGTATATTGAAGATATTATTGAGCCTGGGACTGAGCACTTTAGCAGTATTGTCCTGGCGGGTATCCGAGTTATTTATGTAAAGGCTCACAGTCCTCTATGGAGATTTATGTGTAGATTCTCTGTTTTTAAGGATGAGGAGCATAGTGGCCGCGTGTTGAGAATTTATCTGCTGGGGTCAGAAAGATATATAAAGCCAGGGAGGTACTCCCTTAGGCTTTTTAAGAATTCCAACACTAACCCTTGACAGAGCTTTCTGAGCTATGTAAGGTAGGATTTGAAATAGCCAAGAAGCAACAATGTCCCATCTCATATATTATTGAAAAAAAAGATTGATGTTGAGAAAGCCCTGGACATAATGCGACATGGCATAAGAACACGGCAAAACGAAGGACATGAAAAGAACTAAGAGGCAGAGTATAGCCAGAGCATTCGGAGCCTATAAATGCTAAAAGAGGATACTCGAATCTGTTTTAGGCGGCGTGAGAAGTTGGAGGGTTGAACCATGAGTGAAGTACTGCTGGCCAACCTTCGTCGGGCCATTGAAAGTGCTGCAGGGTGCCATCATCCTACACCTGAACGGCGGTTCCATAAGCACGATGAGTATCTCTCCTATGGTCTGAAAACTGCCGACTTTGACAAAGTCATGAAGGAATTTCGCCCGCGATTCCTTGAGCTTCCGCTGCGGGAGCGCCTGGACCTGGCGGCAAGGCTTCTTGGCGAACATGTCGGCGAGTTAGGGCACGCTGGCATTTACATAGTTGCCCTCAGTGTGGAGGAGTTGGAACCTGATCACTTTCCCGTTCTGGACAGCTTGATGGACGATTTCCGAAGCTGGTCTCAGGTGGATCACTTCTGCGGTAATGTGATGCAGCCGCTGCTGTGGAAGTATCGGGATGACA
>JAOUOQ010000219.1 GCA_029880275.1 Candidatus Aminicenantota bacterium
GGAAGAGGGAGAGCCCGACGATGGCAAAAACAAGCACCATCCTCCAGATTATCTTTTTTGGCATAGTCTATCCTTATTAGACTAAACGAGTATCGTTGATTATCAGATGAAATTTACATCCGAGCACATTGGCTGCCTTTTGGCAGATCACCATCCGTGAGAGGAATATCTCAAAGTATTCCATCACCGGCGAAATTTCGGTGTCGATGCTCAGGCTGAGGGTTATGGTTTTTTCCTCGGGGTCGACACTCAATTTGGAGTCGGTGGCGGCATGGTTTACCCGATCGTGAACATCAAAATCGATGAATTTAGTGCTGCGAACACGCGAGCGGTGGACATCGGCTTTATCGGCAATGACCACCGCAGCCGAGATGGAGTCGGCTGGAGTGAGCTTTTCTTCCTCGTGGTTGGCGATGGCTCCCATAACACAGGCAACTTCTATGGGGGACATGCTCAGGGAGAGCAATATGGGCTGCACCAGCAGAGCTCCGGCTATCCCGTGACTCTCTCTCCCCATGAAGTTCCCAATATCGTGGAGGAAGCCGGCTATGGCAGCCAACTCAGCATCCCTGCGGGAGGAACCGAGGTAGGTGATGATCTCCCCCGACATTTTAGCGGTAAACTCCGCATGCCTCAGACCATGCTCTGTATAACCTGCTGCCTCGAGGTACTTATCCGATTGCTCCACATAAGACTTTATCATTTGGTTGGACATTATAGCGGATAATATGGTGCCTCTGGTGATGGTGTATTTGTTACTCATCAATCAATCTCTTTGGCGGGGCAAAACTCAATATTTTACCCCATTTTTAGCTTGTCGGATATGGGTGAGCTGCAGGGAGGCAGAAGGAAATTACCTTCTCTCCGGTTGCAGACCTGATACGGCATTTTTGGCTAAGTCGATATTCACCCGTTCTGTTATTCTCAGCTGGATACGGTCTTCGCTCACTCCGACGACGGTGCCGTAGATTCCGCCAGTGGTGATTATCTTATCACCGGTTTTAAGGTTGCCTATTAACATCTGGAGCCGCTTCTGCCGACGCCGCATGGGGCTTATCATGAGAAAGTAGAAGATGACGAAGATAATGATAAGGGGAAGCAGCCCCATCCATCCTGCACCGCCCTGGGGCTGAGCCATCATAAAGAGACTTAAGCTCATAAAATGTGATCCTCCTGAAACGAATCGTTTTTGCTTTATATAAAAAATTTAACTCCGAGACCGGAGCACTTTTCTTCTCTCCTTTAATCTTCTTCAGAGGAGCTGAAAAACGACTTTTTCAACTCCACCAATGTTTCATCCTTAATAGATTGCCTTATTTTTCTCATAATGTCAAGATAAAAATGGAGGTTATGATGGGTGTTGAGAATAGCGGAGAGAATCTCCCTGGCTAAGAAAATGTGGCGAAGATAGGCGCGGGAGAAATGGCGGCAGGTATAGCAGGTGCACTCCTGGTCTATCGGACGCGGGTCATCGGCATAGCGGGCATTTTTTATCATTAGCTTCCCTTTGCGGGTGAACAGGCACCCGTTGCGGGCATTGCGAGTGGGCATAACGCAGTCGAACATATCGTAGCCGAGGGCGACGGCGTCGAAGAGGTCTTCGGGGGTGCCCAAACCCATAAGGTAGCGGGGTTTGTCCCGGGGGAGCAGGGGTTGCATGAACTTCAATAGCTCGTACATCAGGTCTTTGGGTTCTCCTACGCTGAGCCCTCCGATGGCTATTCCTTCGAAATCAAGCTCCATTAACCGAGACAGAGACTCCTCTCGCAGTTCAGGATAAGTGCTCCCCTGGACAATGCCAAACAGAGCCTGGGTTTTCTCTCCGAAATGAGCCCGGCTCCGCTTTGCCCAGCGGAGGGTTATCTCCATTGCCTCGCGGGCGTATTCATAGGAAGCAGGGTAAGGGATGCACTGGTCGAGGGTGGTTATTATGTCGGCTCCCAGAGATTTCTGAACATCGATGACCATCTCCGGGGAGAGGAAGTGCTTGCTCCCATCAAGATGAGAGGTGAAGTAGATGCCCTCTTCCTTCACCTTCTGCAGTGTTCCTAAGCTGAATATCTGGAAGCCGCCGCTATCGGTAAGTATTGGTTTGTTCCAGGAGGTGAACTGGTGCAGACCCCCTAACTTCTCTATGATTTTATGACCGGGCTGCAGATAAAGGTGGTAGGTATTGCTGAGGATGATTTCCACGCCCAACTCCTCTAACTCCTTTATGGTCATGGATTTAACTGTTGCCTGAGTTCCTACGGGCATGAACACAGGTGTCTGCACCACTCCGTGGGGTGTGGCTATCTCTCCCAGTCGGGCGCGGCTGCGCCGGTCGGAATGTATAACCCGGAAGCTAAACATCGCTCATCTTCTCCTCATTCACCTCATTTTATGAGGATGAGCCTGCGCCGGGATGCTGGGTGGAGGACTCTGCCAGAGATGCCCTCCGACGGTAAGAAAATATCAGGCGAAAGGTTATAAAGTAAGCCCCGATGGCGATTCCTATCCCCACAGGGATGTAGCCGACAAACAGCGGCAGCAGAATGCTCTTTATCTGCTCAAAAGCCGAGGGGGAGAAAAATGAGCCCCATTTCAATCCGGAGAGGGTATGTCGTGCTGAGCCCAGAAGTGAGGCTCCCAGAAGGAACTCGGCGGGATATATGAGGGGGATGGTCCAGGGGTTGTTGACCAGGGTACCTACGAGAACGGCTGCCCGGTTTAGCTTGAAAGCGAAAGCGATGAACAACGCCAGCAGGGTTTGAAGACCGAGAAGGGGGCTTAAGCCGATGAAGATTCCCAGAGCGAAGGCGAGCGCAGTTCTATGCACGGTGTCGTTCAGTCCCATGAGCTTCTTCAGTATCTTTTTGCCTCTACCACTAAACATAATATCGCACAGAGCCGGGCTCGGTTATATTTTGTGGGGAACGAAGTGCTCGTACCCCCCTAAAAGGAGAGGCTGGCGGTTTCCTTGCTGGTCAACCATGGTAATTCCCTGCTCCTGTCGGGTTATGGAGCCTATCATAGTTACGGGGGTGGGCAGCCCTTTCTCTATAAGCTTCTCCATCTTGCTCAACTTGTCGGAGGTGACCGTGAACAACAGCTCGTAATCTTCTCCCCCATGGAGAGCGAATTGGTAGGGGTCCTCCCCCGCTTCGGCTGCCAGATGCAGGACGGCTTCGGATATGGGGATGCGGTGTTTTAGAAGCTGAGCCCCCTTGCGGCTTTCACGGCAGATATTCATGAGGTCGCGGGAGAGACCATCGCTGATGTCGATCATGGAGCTTGCCAGGCGGTGGGAGGCTATGGCTCTTCCCAGCTCCACCCTCGGCTCAGGCGAGAGGTGGGAAGCGAGGCACTCTCGGATGTGAGACTCCTCTG
>JAOUOQ010000220.1 GCA_029880275.1 Candidatus Aminicenantota bacterium
TCCCCTTCCCTCTTTCCCTGAGCCAGGCTTTTTGGCTCTGGGTGGAGAGACGGAAGCGGTGCTCGACCACATAACCGCTGTAATAAGAGAGAGGGAGGAACAGAAGCTCAATGAGAAGATAGAAGATTAACCCATAGCCCCCTACCACAAACCATGGGTGAGAATTGAGAGTTTGGATTGCGCTACGGAGCGAAATGGATGCTCCTGAGAGGAGGATGGCCAGGAGAAAGGCAAGGCTCAAGGCAAATCTGCTCAGGCTGAGCTTTAAATGAATTCGGTGATATTGCTTTGCCCTTTGCTGCGGGTGCGGGACGCCTCGGGGCTCCTCTTCCATCATTCAATCCCCATGCGGTGCAGAAAATCTATCCCCTCCTTTAGTTCCTCCAGGCTTACCTCGTGCTTCACCTCTAAGATTTTAATGACATCCGCCGGGAGGTAATCTTTGACCATCTGGAAATCCACACCTCCACTTCCCGGGGCATAGTGGTCATCGTATCCCCCTCTCACATCGTGCAGATGTAATCCAAACATACCCTTCCCATACCTCTCCAGCAGCTGGCGGTGGTCAGCCCATCCAAGCTTTTCTTGCACGAACGCATGACCCACATCATGCCAGAAACGAAGGTTTCCCCCCTCGAATCGCCTCAGAATCTCCCCCATCTCCTCTAAATCGGGGATATTATCAACATGGTAGCGGTTTTCAATGCCCAGAATGATGTTCTGTCGCTCGGCAACCTTGTGAACCTTATCCAGGCAGAAAAGAACAGCATCCAGAAAGGGCTGTCTCTTCTCAAGCCGCTGATTCTTGGTTTCCGAGACAATTCTCTTTCCCTCGGGTGTCTCTATATTCCCCTGGTCGTAGAGCTGGAAAAGGTGCTTCATGGGGTCGCCCATCTTCACCCCGCCTAAATGAAGCACGACCGCCTTCGCCTCAAGCTCATTAGCTATCTCAATGGTTCGAGAGGCATATTTAACCACATTACCCCTCTCATTGGCATCGAGAGAGGAGAAAAGGAAAGCATCCCCTCCCCCCATATCCCGCTGGGGGAAAACATCAGGCACCGGAAAAAAGTTGTGAACGCTGAGCACTTGAAGAACTCCCTGTTTAAGGGCAGGCTTCATCTGCTGATACATCTGCTCTGGTATCCGGTACTCCAGCTCAATATGATTGATGCCGCTTTCCAGCATCATATCCACCAATTCACCACCATCATCGGTGCGCTTTGACCGCCATACTGTTGATATTCCAATCATGTTATTTCTCACCTTCTCTTTCTAAAGAGCCTCATCATACTGCCAGAGTTAGAAAACTCCCTTTTATAGTCCTCTCTTTAGCAAAAAATAATCCACAGCGAAAAGAATGGGAAAGCTCATCATCCGCCGATGAAGGTACTGATAGCATTGGTTGCCAGGTCTAAAACTCGGGAAGGGAGGATGCCCAGATAAAGGACACCTAAGACTGCGATAAGGAGGGCAATCACCAGTCCGGGGGAGAAATGAATGGGGAGAACCTCTTTCTTCTCCGGTTCTCTCATATACATAATTACCATTATCCTGAGATAGTAAAACAGTGACAGGGCGCTATTCAGAACCCCTATTATGGCCAGCTTGACGAATCCTTCTTTTACCGCCGCGCTGAAAATATAGAACTTGGCCACAAACCCCGCGGTGGGAGGGATGCCTGCCAGCGAGAACAGGAATATGGACATGGCAGCGCCCATCAGGGGATAGCGATAACCCAACCCAGCATAATCGTTGAGGTGCAGGTTTTGATCACCCTTGCGCCCCACCAGAATCACCACCGCAAAAGCTCCCAGATTCATCAAAGCATAGACTACCAGATAGAACAGTATGCTGGATACCCCCAGCCGACTTCCGGCAACCAGACCCACCAGCAGGTAGCCTGCATGAGCAATACTCGAATAGGCGAGCAACCTCTTTATATTAGTCTGCACCAGAGCGATCACATTGCCCACGGTCATCGTAAGAATAGCCAGAACTACCAGAATGGATACCCAGCTGAACTGCAGCTTGTCCAGCGCGGTGAGCAGAACCCTCAACAGAGCAACAAAGCCCGCTGCCTTCACTCCCACCGACATAAAAGCGGTTACCGAGGTGGGTGCCCCTTCATAGACATCGGGTGTCCACATATGAAAGGGAACCAATGCCACCTTGAAGCCGAAGCCGATAATCAGCATACCCATTCCGATAAACAAAAGGGGATTGCTGGAGACAGCCGTATCGGATAACAACTTAGCTATCATGGGAAGTTTACTGGTTCCGGTAGAGCCATAGACCAGAGCGATGCCGTAAAGGAGAAACGCCGTGGCGAAAACCCCCAGCAGGAGATACTTCAAGGCTGCCTCGTTGGACTTCAGATTAGTGCGGGCAAACCCCGCCAGGATATAAAGGGGGATGGAAACTAACTCCAGCCCCAGGAAGAGGATAATAAGGTCGTTCCCCGAGGAGATAATGAGCATCCCCAGGGTGGAAAACAGAAGAAGCGAGTAATATTCCCCCAGGTCTATCCCTTCCCGACGGATATAGCTCACCGACATAAGGATGACCAGGGCAGTGCCCAGAAGAAAGATGCCGTTAAAGAAGAGGGAGAGGTTATCTACCACTATGCTCTGGCTAAAGGAGTAATGCGAAGAGCCCCACAGCCTCAGCGAGGCGTAGAAGGCACCCACCACCCCTATCAGGCTCAGAACCGCTAAATGTCCTTTCCTCTCCCGGCGGAGAAAAAGGTCGATGAGCAAAACTAATACACCAAAGACTCCCAGGATTATCTCCGGGCTGATGTCAATCAGATTAACAGTCGGTAAGGGAATGGGCATTTACGCGTGCCTCCCAATCCTAACAAGGTTTTTAGTCTGTTGAAGCCTCATTATTATGGAAAAACTCCTTGATTCTCTCCTTCATTTTTTCTACATAAAGGGGTTCCTGGCTCTTTTTCGTCTCCACCTGAAGAATCAGATGCTGGACCGAAGCCTCCATCCGGCGCAAGAATGGTCTGGGGAAGACCCCGATGAAAAATATAAGAGCAATTATGGGAACCATCGTTGTTATCTCCCGCACAGAAAGATCTTTGAGAGCCCTGTTCTCCGGCTTATCCAGCTCTCCGTACATCACCCGCTGGAACATCCACAGCATGTAAACCGCTGCCAGGACGATACCTGTCGCTGCCAGAATGGCGTAAAGCGGTCGGGAGAGGAAGCTTCCCACCAGGATGAGAAACTCGCCCACAAAGCCGTTCAACCCCGGCAAACCGATGGAAGAGAGGGTGACAATCCCAAAGAAGGCAGCAAACAGGGGAAGCACCTTGGACAGTCC
>JAOUOQ010000221.1 GCA_029880275.1 Candidatus Aminicenantota bacterium
ATCATCATCTCATTTCTACTCTTGATCCTCTTTTTTCCTCTGAGCTTTTCCACCTCCAGCAGTCCTCAGACCACAGGTGAGAACGGGCAGCCATCAGCACTTACCGCTGACAGCACCCTTCCCTTCGACCCCCGGGAGGTGGTGAAGCGATCTTCCGGCGCGGAGGTCATCGACCCTCTGGTGAGCAGCTACACTCCCATTACCGTTGCCGGCAATAACCAGGTGACACCAAGGGTGGCTTACAACTCCACCAATAACACCTACCTGGTTGTCTGGGAGGATGAACGCAGTGGCTACTGGCATATCTACGGTCAGAGAGTCAATGCCGATGGGAGCCTTGTGGGCTCCAATATACCTATCTGGTCCTTCACCTCTAGAGCGAGATACCCTGATGTAGCTTACAGCTCCACGAGTAACATCTGGCTGGTGGTATGGCAGAACGAATACCCAACAACAGGCATTTGGGATATACTATGTAGAGGGGTCAACATTAATGGTTCACTATTCCCATCATCCGCCTATATGGTTGCCGTTGACGCCGATTCCAACCAGCAATATCCCAGAGTGGCATACAACTCCACCGAAAACAACTTCTGCGTGGTCTGGGAAGATGAAAGAGATTATGATACCCTTGGTTGGGAGGTCTATTCCCGCATTGTGGGTTCCGATGCTGTACCGATTGGCTCAATACACCCGGTGATAAGCGACCTTTACTCCCAGAAGCGACCCGCCATCGCCTACCTCCCCTCGGTCAACGGCTACCTGGTCGCCTGGGAGGACTCCTATCACTACTTAGAAAGAGGCTGGGATATATGGTGCAGGCGAGTTGATAAGAATGGTCTTGCATCAGGGGACATAAAAACGGTGAATATCGTCCCTGATGACCAGTACCGCCCAGCGGTGGCTGCCAATACTGCTGATGGCAATTTTCTGGTCGTCTGGGAGGACCACCGCAGCACCTCCCACTTGGACATCTACGGTCAACTGATGAGCAGTGCCACCCCCCCTGCTAAGGTGGGGGGCGAGATTGTTATCTGCACTAACTCCGCCCATCAGTTTGACCCTGCGGTCTGTTACTCCCCCGCTTACAACAGGTATCTGGTCGCCTGGGAGGACGACAGACCTGTGGCGCCTGATGCCGACATCTACGGGCAGCTGGTCAAAAACGACGGCACCGTGGAGGGACCATTAAATGGTTTTAGGCTCTCTTCCCAGGTCGGTGTAAAAGAAGAGTGCCCCCACTTGGCCTGGAATCCTTCCCACCTCAACTTCTTCCTGGTCTGGCAGGACAACCGCTACTCAGCCAGCAGTTACTGGGACATCTTCGGCAGAAGGGTCACCTATGAGTCGGCCATCCTCACCGGGATGGGCTATGGGGGGAAGTCTTGGTATAAAGCCTTTGACATCTTTGGGCTCCGTTTCCAGAATGTCAAAGCCTTCGGAGCAGCTAATCCCAACGGGGAAATAGATGTGAGAGTAGCTGACCTGAACCTGGATGGCAATCCCGAGATGGTCGTGGCTCACGGCTCCGGGGGCAAGTCGTGGATAAAGATATTCAACTACGACAGCACCTTAAACACTTCCATCAAGTGTTTCGGGGCTTCTAACACCGGGGGTCAGGTGCACCTGGCGGTGGGAGACTTCGATGCAGACCCGTTAGACCTGGAGATAGCCGCAGCCACGGGGAGGAACGGGAACAACTGGGTGAAGGTCTTAGAGATGGATGGTACGGTCAAGGCGAGCTTCAAGGCCTATGGAGCGGCAAACACTGAGGGTGAGGTCTATCTGGCGGCAGCTGATTTTGATGGAGATGGCGAAGACGAGATAATCACCGGCACCGGCATCGCCGGGAACTCCCTGGTGAAAATCTTTGACAAGGATGGCACCTTCCAGAGCTCTTTCTATGCCTTTGGCAGCGAGAACACCCAGGGCTCTATCCACCTGGCGGCGGGCAACTTTGACTCCAGCACCGCTGATAAAGAGATAACAGTAGCCACCGGGCAGGGGGGCACCAGTACGGTGAAGATATTTGAGCAGGACGGCACACTCATCAACTCGTTTTTAGCATTTGGCAGTGGGGGAAACCCTAACGGTTCGGTGCACATCTCTGCAGTGAAGATTGGCGCCTTTGATGATGTGGAAGATGAAATTCTCTGCAGTCAGGGCTATGGGGGGAGTTCCTGGGTGAAGCTGTTTGACAATGCTGGCACTTTGATCCGGTCGTTCAAAGCCTACGGTGCCACCAACGCCAATGGCGAGGTCTATGTCTCCGGTTGCCTCTCCCACTGAGGAAGAGAAATCCTGAAAAAGAGAAGCTGAAAAAATCTGCTTTCCTTATGAAGAGAGAAGTGTAAGGCAGACCTGAAAGAACTCCTTTCCCTTTGTTGTCGAAATAATTGTTGACAATCGTATTTTAATTTTATATAAAGTTAGTGAGTTTTTTCGTTTTAAGGCATTTTTACTAAACCTGTAACTCCTCATTTGATAAGGAGAGGTATTATGGAACCAAGGAAAAGAAATTCTGGGTTTATCATCGCCTCCTCCCTGCTACTGATTCTCTTTTCTCCTCTGAGCTTTTCCACCTCCGGCAGTCTGCAAGCCACGAGTGAGCCCGGGCAACCATCAGCACTTACCGCTGGCAGCACCCTTCCCTTCGACCCCCGGGAGGTGGTGAAGCAATCTTCCGGCGCGGAGGTCATCGACCCTCTGGTGAGCAGCGACACCACCATTGCCGTTGCCGGCAATAACCAGCGGGAAGCCAGGGTGGCTTACAACTCCACCGATAACACCTACCTGGTCGTCTGGGAGGATCAACGCAGTGGCGACTGGCAGATCTACGGTCAGAGAATCAATGCCGATGGCAGTCTGTTAGGCTCTAATATCGCTATATTTGCGCAGCCTTCTCCCAGCAGATACCCCGATGTAGCCTACAGCTCCGTCAGCAACTACTGGCTGGTGGTATTCCAGTATGACTATCTTTCTGTGGGCGATTGGGATGTCGCTTGCAGGAGGGTCAATTCTGATGGCACATTAGGGGGAGGCGGCGCTTACTATGTCTCCGACCCATCCGGTTCCAACCAGCAATATCCCCGAGTGGCTTACAACTCCACCGAAAACAACTTCTGCGTAGTCTGGCAGGACGGAAGGAACGCAGCCACCCATGAGTATGATGTATATTCCCGCATAGTAACAGGCAATGAGGCGCCCACTACGCTGGAGAACGCGGTGGTACATAATTATTACGACCAGAAGAAACCT
This sequence comes from Candidatus Aminicenantota bacterium, assembly GCA_029880275.1. Lineage (GTDB taxonomy): Bacteria > Acidobacteriota > B3-B38 > Guanabaribacteriales > B3-B38 > Guanabaribacterium. The sequence goes on from JAOUOQ010000221.1 coordinate 3,259, forward strand.
TCCATCGCCTACCTCCCCTCGGTCAACGGCTACCTGCTCGCCTGGGAGGAGGAGTGGAACTTATCGACTTCCG
>JAOUOQ010000222.1 GCA_029880275.1 Candidatus Aminicenantota bacterium
TCATAACAAGCCTGTTTAAAATGTTTGATGCAATCCTTCTTTCCCTGGCCATTCAGCACGGTGCTGTAGCCAATCCTATCTTTGCTTTCCTGATGCAAGGTGCAGCTTTTCTAATTTTGATCTCCTTATTCAATAAAAAGCTCAAGCAGAAGGTTAAAGGCCAGGCTCTCATGGGAGGAATGGCAGCTTTAGTAGCGGTGAATCTTTTTCCTCTGGTGAGATTTGTGACTGGCATCCCTGCCTGCGTTGTTCCCGGAACAGGTTACCCCCTCTCCCTCTACTATGCGTATGTGGCTGTTTTCTTCTCCGCGGTTACTGTTCCCGTAGGATTTAAGGTAGGGGCGAAGATTAAAGTATGGGAGACCAAATTTGAAGAGGCGAAGCAGACGAGAAAACTAAGCTATCTTGCCTCACCTGTTACGCTCATTGTATGCCTGGCAATCATCGCCCTTATCAGGCTAGTCTAAGCTAATAGCATCTTTTCCTGAAAAGGAGATACAGAATGGAAAATAGTAAAAAGGAGAAAAGAAAAACTTTCACGAGGAGGAAATTTTTGCAAGGATTCGGGGGTGGAGCTTTAAGCGCCGCTGTGGTCCCTAAACTCCTTGCCCAAGATGTCGTTTCTCTCCGCTTGAAAGAAGGAACAGTACCTCTTTATTCCAAAAAGCAAATCACTCTCACTGTCAATGGAAATAAATTTTCCTTAGTAGTTGAACCAAGAGAAACGCTCCTCCATCTCCTGAGAGATAGGTTGAACTTAACCGGAACTAAAAGGACATGCGACCGAGGCGAATGCGGAGGATGCACGGTTCTGATGGATGGGAATCCCACTTACTCCTGTCTCTATCTTGCAGTAAGAGCAGACGGCAAGAAAATCACCACCATCGAAGGATTGGCAACCGAGAAAAAGCTTCATTCCGTGCAGCAGGCTTTCATTGATAAAGATGCATATCAATGCGGTTTCTGCTCTCCGGGATTCGTCATGTCTTCCGTGGCTCTCCTCAACAAAAACAAAAATCCAACCCTAGAAGAAATAAAGACAGCTCTGTCAGGTAACATCTGCCGCTGCGGGAACTATCTCAAAATTTACCAAGCTATCTCGGCTGCTTCCAAAAGTATGAGGAGGTTATAAAATGCGGAAAAAACAATATTCAAAAGATATCCAGGATTCCAATCTCCTATACTATGAAGAATTTCGGGATAAGAAAACCGAAGAACCCGCCGTTGCTCCATCACCCGAAAAGGAGGAATTTCACATCATCGGTAGATACACACCAAGAATTGACGGTGAAAAAATCGTCACCGGTCAAGCTACCTTCACCCATGACATAAAACTCAGAGGAATGCTCTATGGAAAAATCCTCAGGTGCCCGCACGCCTGTGCCGAAGTTTTATCAGTGGATTTAAGCCAAGCTCTGAGCCTGCCAGCAGTTAAAGCTGCGCTCCAGCTCAAAGAGGGACGAGTCAAATATGCTGGCGAACAGGTGGCAGCGTTAGCGGCAGTAGACGAGGAAACGGCAGAGGAAGCGCTCAAATTAATCAAGGTCGAATACAAACCCTTGCCCTTCGTGGTCACAGAAGAGAAGTCTATGGAAGAAGGAGCGCCTCAGGTTCACGAATCTCCAAATGTGCAGATATTTAACGAGTACGAACGAGGAGATATAGAACAGGGATTCAGCGAAGCCGATGTTGTGCTGGAGCGCACTTATAAAACAGCCGTGGAGATCCATCACACCGCAGAGACTCACGGCAGTGTAGCCAAATGGGAAGGCGAGAGGCTCACCGTCTGGGACTCCACCCAGGCTGTGTTCGGTGTCCGAGATGGTCTTGCCAATGCTCTGGGAATTCCTGCAAGTCGAATCAAAGTGATAAAGCATTACATGGGCGGAGGGTTTGGAAGCAAATTAGGACTGAACGATTACACATTGGCAGCAGCAAAGTTAGCGAAGATAGCCGGAAGACCGGTTAAGATAATTCTTACCAGAAAAGAGAACTCTATATGTGTGGGAAATCGTCCCTCAACCCGGCAGACCATCAAGGGTGGAATAAAAAAAGATGGAACTCTCACTGCTCTCTACCTGAAAAATTATACCAGCGGTGGAGTCGGCAGAGGCGATAGAGTCTGTGAGCCCTTAATTGATGTGTACCAATGCCCCAATGTGAAGGTCGAGGAATATACAATTTTCATTAATACATGTGCATCACGACCCACAAGAGCTCCAGGCCATGTACAGGGAACTTTTGCTCTTGAAGGATTCCTGGACGAGCTGGCTCACGAAATTAACCTTGATCCCCTGGAACTGAGGAAGAAAAACTATTCCACCCGCAACCTGGGAGACACTGGCATACCCTATTCCTCAAAAGGACTGGATAAGTGTTATCAATCGGGAGCAGAAAAAATCGGCTGGCAGAGAAGGAATAAGAAACCCGGAGCAGGAAAGGGGAAAATAAGCCGAGGGCTGGGAATGTCCAGTCAGATATGGTGGGGTGTGGGAAGACCAGGAACCCTGGCTGATATCAAGCTCCATCGGGACGGTAGTGTTGAGGCTATCTGCGGAACCCAGGACATCGGCACCGGCACTAGGACATTTATGGCAGTAGTCGCCGCGGAAACTCTGGGATTAAAGCCTAAAGATATCACAGTGAAAATCGGAAACACAGAGTACCCCTGGTGCGGTTCCTCGGGAGGAAGCACCACAACTCCCTCCGTAGCCCCAGCTATAAGGGATGCTTCGCTTAAAGCGGCTGATTACCTGAAAAAGCAAGCCGCAGCAAAGCTGGAGATTAGTCCCGAGGATGTCGGCACGAAAAACAGAAAATTTTACAATAAGAACAATCCAGCTCAATCGGTAACCTTCAAAGAACTGCTCAGTGAACTAAGACAAGAGAAGGTTTTTCATGGGGAATACACCGGGCGTCCTGCTGATTACGCCTACAACACTTTTGGAGCCCATTTCGCTGAGGTAGAAGTGGATATAGAGACAGGAAAGATAAAAGTTCTTAAAGTCGTAGCGGTTCACGAAATAGGAAGAGTCATCAACAAATTAGCCTCAGAAAGCCAGGTCATCGGAGGCATCGCCCAGGGAGTAAGCGCTTCCCTCTTTGAAGAAAGGATTATGGATAGCGCCACTGGAAACCTGGTTAACCCAAATATGAGGGACTATAAGATTGCTACCTCCTTAGATATTCCCGAGGTAGACACACTTTTTGTGGATATGGTTGACCCTATGATAAATATCCTGGGAGCTAAAGGACTGGGGGAGCCGCCTCGAATTCCCATTGCTGCTGCTATCGCCAACGCAGTCTATAACGCTATCGGAGTTCACATTA
>JAOUOQ010000223.1 GCA_029880275.1 Candidatus Aminicenantota bacterium
GGAGTTCTCGGGAAAGGTCTCCAGAATAAGCTCATCGGTAACATGGATGTCCCGCGGCTCTCCGGAGAGGGCAACCCAGCGAAAAGGTCCCCTTCCCTCGCAGAACATGGGCCGAATATAAGCGGACACAAACCCCGGAATATCAAAAGCCTCCTTCACACCCGCCTTGAGAGCCTCCCCCCGGATGTTGTTGCCGTAGTCAAATACCACCGCACCCCGCCTCTTGAGCTCCAGCATCGCCCTCACATGAACCGCCATTGAGCTTCGTGCCCGGCGGATATACTCCTCAGGGTCTTTCTTCCGCAAGCCAAGTGCTTCCTGATATCCTATCCCATGAGGCACATAGCCGTTGAGCGGGTCATGGGCTGATGTCTGGTCAGTAACCATGTCGGGAACTACCCCCCGCTTGACTATCTCGGGAAGTATGTCAGCTGCATTCCCCAGCAAAGCGATGGACTTCGTCTCTCCCTTTTCCCTTGCTTCCAGGGCTATCTTCAATGCCTCATCGAGGCTGGGAGTCATCATATGGCAATATCTGGTCTCCAATCTCCTCTTTATCCGCTCCTTGTCGACTTCTACTCCGATGAATACCGCTTCGTTCATGGTAGCTGCCAGGGGCTGGGCACCCCCCATACCCCCCAGACCTGCGGTAAGGACCAACCTCCCCTTGAGGCTGCCGCCAAAATGCTTCTCCGCCGCAGCGGCAAAGGTCTCAAAAGTTCCCTGCAGAATTCCCTGAGTGCCGATATAAATCCAGCTGCCGGCGGTCATCTGCCCGAACATAATCAGCCCCAATCGCTCCAGCTCCCAGAACTTCTCCCAGGTTGCCCAGGCGGGAACCATCATACAGTTGGATATGAGCACCCGGGGAGCATCGGGATAGGTGGTGAAAATCCCCACCGGCTTTCCCGATTGCACCAGCAGGGTTTCGTCGCACTCCAGGTTTTTCAGGCATTCCACCAGCTTATGATAACACTCCCAGTTGCGGGCAGCCTTGCCAGTGCCCCCGTAGATGATGAGTTCCTGCGGCTTCTCCGCCACATCGGGGTCAAGGTTGTTCATCAGCATGCGCATGGCAGCCTCCTGCTGCCACCCTTTGCAGGTCAGCGTCCTCCCCCGAGGGGCTCTTACCACCTTTTCAACCATCCTATCCATAGACATTCCTCCCCCCATGATTGCCAATGAATTAATCAAGTGCTCCTATGAAGGACTCCACCCGGTCCAGCAGCTCATCACCTTTTATAAGGTCAACCACCGCTTCGATATCTTTGTGCAGCTCGCGGTCGCGGCTCAGAAATTCCACCTTACTGCGGAGAAGCTGATGCACCTTCTCCAGCACCGGGGAAGACTGCAGAGGTCTGCGCAAATCAAGCCCCTGAGCCCCACATATCAGCTCAATAGCCAGCACCCGCTGCAGGTTGTCAAGTATCGTTCTCCCCTTGTTGGCGGCAATAGAGCTCATGCTGACATGGTCCTCCTTGCCGGCGCTGGTGGGAATGGAATCCACCGAGGCGGGATGAGCTAACACTTTATTCTCCGACACCAGAGAGGCGGCGGTTATCTGCGCCATCATCAAGCCCGAATGCAGCCCGCATTCTTTCACCAGGGATGCGGGTAACCCGCTCAGGTGAGGATTGAGGAGGCGCTCAATCCGCCTCTCCGATATATTAGCCAGCTCGGACAGAGCAAGCCCCATAAAATCCAATGCCAAAGCGAGGGGCTCCCCGTGGAAGTTGCCCCCCGATAATATCTCGCTTTCCCCGGCGAAGACCAGGGGGTTATCGGTAGCCGAGTTGATCTCCCGCTCCAGCACCTGGCGGACAAAGCTCAGAGCATCCCTCACTGCACCGTGCACCTGAGGGAGACATCGCAGGGAGTAGCAGTCCTGGGTTTTCTCCTTACGCTCGCCCGACTTCACCCGCGGGCTTTCAGCTAACAGACGCCGGAAGTTGCTCGCCACTGCCGCCTGCCCGGGATGGGGGCGCGCCTGATGAATTCGCTCGTCAAAAGCTCTGATATCGCCCAGCAATGCTTCAAAGCTCAGGGCGCCGGCAGTATCGGCTATCCGGCAGCACTGCTCCCCGGCAAGGAGGGTCATCGCCCCCAATCCGCCGGTGAACTGACACCCGTTGACCAGCGAAAGCCCCTCTTTGGCTCTCAGTTTGATGGGCTTGAGGCCCGCCTCTCGCAGAGCTTCCCCACCTGATAATTTATTTCCCTTAAATATAGCCTCTCCTTCCCCAATTAGCACCAGAGAAAGGTGTGACAAAGGAGCTAAATCCCCACTGGCTCCCACTGAGCCCTTACAAGGAATCAGGGGATGAACCCCATGGTTGAGCATATCGATCAGAGCTTGAACGGTCTCCGGTCGGATGCCCGAGTGTCCTTTAGCCAGGTTGTTTGCCATCAGCACCATCACCGCCCTCACGCTATCCTGGTCCAGGGTCTCCCCTACCCCGGCGGCGTGGCTCCGCAGGAGGTTCACCTGCAGCTCTTCCACCTTCTCTGTGGGAATTCTGACCTCGCAGAGCTGACCGAAACCGGTGTTCACCCCATAAACCGGCTCCCCTCCCTTGAGCTTTTCCTCTACTACCCGACGAGCTTCTGCCACCCGGCGGGAGGCTTCCTCTGCCAGCTCCACTTTCGCCTGCGAGTGGGCAACTCTGCCCACTTCCTCCAGGGTTAGAGTCTCACCATTTAAATGCACGGTCTCCATATCACACTCCCTTATAAAAGCTTTACATCATAATAAATGAATAATCAGCAAATGGAAAAATCCCTTTCTTCACAAAATAATAGCACAGTTCACCGATATTATCAATCTAATCCCCGCAGCGGGAGGCAAGAGCCATACGCTCCTATTAATAAAAAAAGAGCACTCAGCTCCACTTAGCATGGTTCCTCTTTGTATCGAAGAATCCGCCGGGTAGATCACCGATATATCTGTTGACAGAAAGCCGAAAAAATGATATTGTTAAATTATAAGGAGGCGATAATTTCCCCTAATTCCTCACAATTTACCGAGAGATTTTTGTATGGACCTAAAGCAATTAAGGGATATTGTGAAAAGAAAAGATGGGGAGCAGTTCTGCCAATTCTTCCGCCAGTTGCAGCCGGAGGAGGTTCTTGAGCTTTCAGAAAATAAATACCAGGAGATAATGAGCCTCGCCCAGCAGATAGGAAAACAAAAAATTGTGAAGGATGATTCCTTCTTCTGCTCTATTCTTGAGAAAGCAATACTATATCTAAAAACCGCAACTTCAGGAAGGGAAGTTCTTCAGTCAACCCGTCGCTCCCTCTTTTGCAACAACATCTTTCTCAAT
>JAOUOQ010000224.1 GCA_029880275.1 Candidatus Aminicenantota bacterium
GCAAATCAGGGTTGTAGCAGAGGAGAGTGGTCTTCCGGCGTTCTCCGATAATAGCTCTTCTCCTTTGGAAGTCTGCTTCAATTCGGTGAAAATGGCTAAGCGAGAAGGGTATGATGTGGTTGTCGTCGACACTGCCGGGCGTATGCACATTAATAAAGAGCTCATGGATGAGCTTAGCATCCTCAAAAAAGAGCTACGACCCGCAGAGATTCTCTTTGTTGCCGATGCCATGACAGGGCAGGATGCGGTAAAAAGCGCAAAGGTTTTCAATGAGAACCTTGATGTCACGGGCATCATATTAACCAAGCTCGATGGGGATGCCCGGGGTGGGGCCGCTCTGTCGATTAAGTCGGTGACTGAGAAGCCAATTAAATTCATAGGTGTTGGCGAGCGTTACGACGACCTGGAGCCCTTCTACCCTGATAGAATCGTTTCGAGAATTTTGGGCATGGGTGATGTTCTCTCGCTAATAGAGAAAGCAGAAGCGGCTATTGACAGAAAAGAAGCCCAGCAATTAGAGGAAAAAATAAGGAAGGAGAGCTTTACCCTTGAGGATTTCCGGTCTCAATTGAGGCATATAGGCAAAATGGGACCCTTAAGCCAGATTCTGAGCCTTTTTCCTGGAGTCTCAAAGCTGAAGGGGATGGATTTATCCGAAGTGAGCGAAGGAGACCTCAAGCGGATCGAAGCAATCATTAATTCCATGACCATGGATGAGCGGCTTAATCATACCATTATCAACGGGAGCCGCCGCAAGAGGATAGCCAGAGGGTCGGGAACCTCAGTCCAGGAGGTCAATCAGCTGTTGAGGCAATTTGCCCAGACAAAAAAGATGATTAAACAGCTAAATCTTATCTCTCAAGGGAAAAGTGGCGTTAAGCTTCCTTTCCCCTTTTTTGATGGAAATTAGCGTTCCCATGAGCGGAAGAGAAAGGAGGGGATGTCGGTAGTGGTTACCATCCGTTTGCAGAGGATGGGGGCTGTGAAGCAGCCCCATTATAGAGTAGTGGTCTGCGACTCGAGGAAGGCCCGTAAGGGAGGGTTCATAGAAATTGTAGGCTATTACAACCCGATGAGAGAACCAGCGATAATTGATATGAAAAAGGATAGAATTGAGGAGTGGGTGAGTAAAGGAGCTCGACTTTCAACGACGGTCAAAAATCTTTTGGTAAAAATTTAGGCAGTATTGAAGGCAGGTTTTTCCGCTTTGCTAAACCGAAAAAGGTTGTTTAGAGGAGGTAGGGTTAAATGAAAGAGCTTATCGAATTAATCGCTAAAGCCCTTGTTGACAATCCCGATAAAGTCGCTGTTACCCAGATTGATGGGGAGCAGACCACAGTGCTTGAGTTGAGGGTTGCTCAGGAGGACCTGGGTAAAGTTATAGGAAAGCAGGGAAGAACCGCGAGGTCAATACGGACTATCCTCGGAGCGGCGGGGATGAAGCTCCGCAAGAGATTCGTCCTCGAGATTTTAGAGTAAATGGTCTCCTCCCATAGAGGCCGTCCAGAGGGGATGGGAAAGCTAATTCCCATTGGTAAGGTCTGGAAAGTTCGGGGACAGCGCGGCGAGGTGACGGTGCTGCCTGTCCCCGGGGGAGCAGAGCTTATTGCTCCCCAAAAAAGTTTATCCCTGTCGGGAGAGGGAGGGATAACCCTTCGGATAGAGAGGTGTCAGGAGCACAAGGGGAGACTCATTCTGAAATTTGCTGAATATGATAATATAGAGAAAGCAAGCCAGCTGGTGGGTAAAAGCCTGTTCATTTCGGAGGCAGATTTGCCACCTTTACCACCCGATGAGTTTTACAGATTTCAGCTCATTGGCATGAAGATGGTGGACGAGAAAGGGAATGTTATTGGTAAGGTAGCAGATATAATAGAGATAAGCGGAGGAACTGACATTCTGGTAGTGACTGAGGGAGATAAGGAGTACCTAATCCCTGCAGCCAAGAAATACTTTGTAAAGATAGATTTGAAAAACAAGCTATTAGTGAGCAAGCCTCCAAAGGGGCTTCTAGAGATAAATGCTATTTGATGTTATTACCATATTTCCCCAGTTTTTCGACAGCCCCCTTTCGGTTGGCTTTTTGAAGAGAGCTTTAGACAAGAAAATAATCGAAGTTAGGATAACCGATTTAAGAGATTTTACCACTGACCGCCATAGAACAGTTGACGACCGACCCTTTGGAGGAGGGCGAGGAATGGTTCTTAAGCCTGAGCCGATATTCAAAGCGGTGGAAGCGGTGAGGCATTCGGAGGATGAGGGGAGAACGGCGGTTATTCTTTTGTCGCCGCAGGGAAAACCCTTTGGGCAACAAGAGGCAGAGCGGCTCAGCAAAAAGGAGCAGATAATTCTCATTTGCGGGAGGTACGAAGGAGTGGATGAAAGGGTGCGGCAGCAATTGATTACCGAGGAAATCTCTATCGGGGATTATGTGCTTGCGGGAGGAGATTTGCCCGCCCTGGTTGTTATGGAAGCGGTTACCAGGCTCCTACCATCAGCGGTGGGTTCTCCGCAGTCTTTGATCGATGAGTCCTTTTGTCAGGGAATCCTCGATTTTCCCTGCTATACTCGTCCGGCTTCCTTCAGGGGGATGAGGGTTCCCGAGGTATTGCTAATGGGCAATCATCAGGAGATAAAGCGCTGGCGGAAGCGCAAAGCCCTGGAGAACACTCTCAGGAAGCGCCCCAATTTGCTCGGCAGAGCCCAACTTGACAGCGAAGCCGTTAAGATGTTAGCAAAGCTGAAAGGGGAGCTCAACTTATCATCAAAATAGCCAGCATGGAGAGGGAAGAATATGGACCTGCTTAGCTATGTGGAAGATAAACAGATGAAGGAGAAAATATCTCATTTTAATCCAGGAGATACGGTGAGAATTCATCTAAAGGTCGAAGAAGGACAGAAAGTCAGAACTCAGGTATTCGAGGGAGTAGTAATAAGCAAGCGCAGAGGCAAAAATCGGGGCACCTTTACGGTGCGTAAGATCTCCTTTGGAGTGGGTGTAGAGCGTATTTTCCCCTTGCACTCCCCAGCTATTGAGAAGATCGAGGTGATAAGGAAGGGGAAAGTCTCCCGGGCTAAACTCTATTACCTCAGAGGAAAACGGGGAAAGAAAGCCCGTATCAAGGAGAGCGAGCCCCAATAAGCAAGGTAAGTCATCTATTTCAGATGTTATCTTTAGAACAGGAAGCGATAAAGGAAGGCTACCAGCTGGTAGCCGGGCTGGATGAGGCGGGACGAGGTTCTCTGTGTGGTCCGGTGGTGGCGGCTGCTGTCATCCTCGACTTGACAGGGGATTTGGAGGGAATAA
>JAOUOQ010000225.1 GCA_029880275.1 Candidatus Aminicenantota bacterium
ATCATCATATCCATCACCGTTCACATCCCCGCTGGACACCTCATTGCCAGATATATCACCGGCAGCAGCCCCGCAGACGGTGATGTCGGCCTGCGTTTTCAGGTCGATAGTTGTGGGTGATGAGAAACTCTCGCCGAATATCACATAGGTCTCCCCGGCTTGCGAGCGCAAACCGGGGCTCGCAGCATAGGCACCAATGATGAGGTCACCATATCCATCACCGTTGATATCCCCGCTGGCCACCGCACAGCCAGAGGTATCCCCGCTATCAACACCCCATACGGTGATGTCGGCTGGTTGGGTGCTTAAATCAATATTTGTCGAGGACGGTGAGCTGGAGCCGAAGATGACATAGGTCTCCCCTGCATTATTGCGGGAAGGGGTACCGGGGTCAGCACCATGGGCACCGATAATGATATCCATAAAGCCATCACCATTGATGTCCCCATAGGCAACAGCGTTGCCAGAGTAATCATCCCCATCATCCCCCAGCACCCGCATATCGCCCCACAGCTTATCCAGGTCAAACACCCGCTGCCCAAATAGCACCCCGGAGAGTGCAAGACTAAAGATCATAAAAACCGTAACTATGAAAAAGTGCTGCCGTGTCATGATGCTTACCTCCTTTCTTTAAAATGGGTTAATAAGATTCCAAAAACAACGCCTAATAATATCGGCATCAAAATCTTTTCTGGCTGGAAGATAAAAAAGCCAAAAGAGATTTTTAATTCGGCGGAATATCTACCGTGCAAGATAGCAATTATCTAATAGAGCCAAAAGGTAACTGTCTTTTAATAATCTCTGATTACTTTCTTAAAACACACCTCCTTTTTTACTGTTAGGCTTTAAAATTACCACATGGTCCTTAATAGGTCAAGAAAATACTTTATCCTCTCAAAAATACGGTGATGAGAAGTAATGCTAATATTTTCATAAAAATGACCATTGAGATTAAAGCAGGAAATAGAGATACAGTTCAGCAAATTCGCCCCTAAGGGAAAAAATTTCAAGCGCATATAACCCGCCGCCGGATGGTCACTATCCCTCAATGAGCATACAATGTCAATATGCAAATAGATAACCCTTTCTGCAATCTTTATTACATTTTTCGTCATTGGCTATGCTTTTTAATATATGCTCAACTCCCAGGGGAAATAAAATTGTCAGTCTTTTGCAGAGAGACGATGAGCAGTATAGGAAATATCTTACCGCTCAATTGACGGCATTTAGCGAAGAAAGGAACCGATGATGCTGAAAAATGTGCTGGATGACCTTGACCCAAAATTGACCCGGGTGTTTTTACCCTGGGCTATTCGCCACCCGAGATATTTACGAAGTTTTATCCATCTCGCCCGCTCATACACACATACCAAACGATTACGCGAGGAGGCGCAGTTGAGCAACCTGATGGTGCCGCCGTTTTTGATACTCAGCATTACCTCCCGATGCAATCTTCACTGCGCAGGCTGCTACGCTGCCGCTGTGGGTACCATCTCCTATGAAAGCCCAAGGGTGCTCACACCAACAATACTCCAGCTTAACCGTGAACAATGGCGTAAGGTCATCTCCGAGGCAAGCGAGCTGGGAGTATTCTGCTTTATTATCGCCGGTGGTGAGCCGTTCCTGTTCCCTGGATTGCTGGAGCTGTTTGAAGAGTTTAAAGAGAGATTCTTTCTGGTCTTCACCAACGGCACCGCCCTTACCGAGGCTGATTTCGCTCGTGTAAAGCACTTAGCCAATGTTGCTATTATCGTGAGTATCGAAGGCGGTCAGGATGTCACCGATGAGCGGCGGGGTCAGGGGGTGTATGAGCAGGCATCAACTGCACTGCAGCGCCTGGGAAAAATGGGTGTGCTCACCGGCATCTCCGTCACCATTGACCGTTTGAATTACAGGCATTGGATGGATGCCACCCAGCTCGACCGCTTTATCGCCCGAGGTGTGCGTCTGGGATTCTTAATTGAATATATTCCCACCACGCCGGAGCTTGCGTCTTCGAGCCAGCCGGAGTCATCCGGCGGAGGTATAATAGATGCTGTGAATATGAACCAGCGGGCGATGAATGACGACCACGGGCTCATGCTCACCAGGGAAGAACGGGCGATGTTTCGGGAGCACATACTCCGCTATCGTGCTGCGAAACCCATCTATCTCATCCACTCTCCGGGTGACGAGGAGTTCTTCGGAGGGTGCGTATCTGCCGGCAGAGGGTTTGCGCATGTCACCCCCGCAGGCGACCTCACCCCCTGTCCGGTCTCCAATGTGGCCACGCATAACCTGCTCGCATCAAGCTTGCGGGAGGGGCTGGCCAGTCCGCTGTTCAGGGAAATCCGCGCCAATGAGCACCTTCTGGAGACCGAGGGGACGCCATGCGGGTTGTTCGCCCATCCCCGGGAAGTGGACGCCCTCGCCAGAGCAGTCAATGCCTACCGAACAGACTACCGAGAGCGCCGGTCAGAGGTGGCATTTCTTCACCCGCCCGAAGCCCTTCCATAGTTGATTCAGCCTTGGCTGGAAGGAATCCACCAGCTTAAAAAGCGGTATCGCAAACGACCCAGTTTAAAAAAGAGAGCGCCAGATTGTCGCCGCCCGCCACAAAGGCAGGCTTCATCCAACTGTAGGTTTCAGGTTTGCCAGCAACCAAATTCAACCTTGCCTTTCGTATCGCCAAAAATAATCGCACAATCCCTTGCTTTTGCAGGTCAACTGCGGTAATATTAAAGCATAAACCCTATTAACCAAGGAGAGGCTTTATGGAAAAGGAGGAGATCGGGAAGGTAGTAAAATTCTTTCCTCGGCCCAGTGCAGCGGTAGTGGAACTGACTGCGGGACTTAAGATGGGCGACCGGATCTGTATCAAAGGAGTGACCACCGACTTCGAGCAAGAAGTGGACTCTATGCAAATAGAGGGAGAACCAATCACCGAAGCCAAGGCTGGGGAGGTCATCGGGGTAGAGGTCAAGGAGAGGGTCCGTCCCAACGATGTGGTGTACAAGGTGGTAGAATAACGCTGGCAGCCTCGCTGCAATTTATAGGTTGCAGTTCTGAGAATACCTCAGCTCTGGTTAAATAAAGAAAGTCAATGTTAAGGGGAAAATTTTATCCTTTTGCGATTGAGAAACTGAGACAAACCGATAATCTGAAAAGGGGGAAATGGTGAAGCGATTGGTCTATTACGCTGGGATATTCACCATTGCGGCGGCAACCCTCCTGCTGGAGGTAACTTTTACCAGGCTATTTTCGGTAATTTTCTTTAATCCCCTTGTCTTTCTCATTATTAGCACCGCCCTGTTTGGC
>JAOUOQ010000226.1 GCA_029880275.1 Candidatus Aminicenantota bacterium
TAATAGGATCTTCACTACGCGGAGAGATGGTATAAACATCTCCGACAGTCCTATGCCCTCCTCCCCTTTGGCTACTTGCCGGCACCAATCTTCGAAGGACTCAAGGCTGATTCCCTTTATTATCACCCCACTCTGGTCAAGAGAGAGGAGAACACCCCATATTTGCTCTCTCGGCTCCTTGAGATAGGCAACTATTAGCGAGTTCTTCCCTATCATTCAGTCTTCCTCTCATTTCTCCACAATTATAGCTGCACCTTGCCCGCCACCAACGCATAAACCAGCAAGCCCTCGCCGGGCTCCCCTCTCCTTCATGGCGTACAGCAGAGTGGTCAGGATTCGGGCACCTGAGGCACCAATGGGATGCCCCAGAGCTATAGCTCCACCTTTAAGGTTCACCCTGGAGGGGTCAATCTTCAGCTCCCTTAATACCTGAATCGACTGAACCGCAAAGGCTTCGTTAAGCTCAAAGATATCTATATCTTCAATTTTAAGATTGGCCTTGCTGAGGGTTTTTCTTACTGCCGGGATGGGACCAAGCCCCATTATCCCAGGCTCCAGAGCTGCCGAAGCATACGAGACCACCGAAGCTAAAGGAGTAACCCCCCTATTCTTTGCCTGTTTCTCACTCATTATTACTAATGCGGCGGCACCGTCGTTTATCCCCGAGGCATTTCCGGCGGTGACCGTGCCCCCCTCTTTAAAAGCGGGCTTCAAGCGAGCAAGCTTCTCCGCAGTGATACCGAAGCGGGGGAACTCATCGGTATCAAAGATTATAGGTTCCCCCTTCCTCTGAGGCACTGGAACGGGGATTATCTCTCCCTTGAACTTTCCCTCCTTAATAGCCTTTTCTGCCTTCTGCTGGGAGCCAGCGGCAAACCCATCCTGCTCCTCTCTGGATAAGTTATATTGTTCGGCGATGTTCTCCGCGGTGAGCCCCATATGAACATTCTCCAGCGCACACCAGATTCCATCGTGAATCATAGAATCGACCACCTTAGCATCTCCCATCCGATATCCCCACCGGGCTTGGTAAAGAAGAAAGGGAGCCTGGCTCATACTCTCCATCCCCCCGGATACTGTTATCTCAGCATCCTGACATTTTATAGCCTGAACAGCCAGCATGACCGATTTCATACCCGAGGCGCATACTTTATTCACGGTATGTGAGGGGACATTAAAAGGGATACCCGCTTTCACGGCTGCTTGTCGGGCGGGATTCTGCCCCAGTCCAGCCTGCAGAATATTCCCCATAATCACCTCGTCCACATCTTGAGGCTGTATACCGCTGCGCTTCAAAGCCTCTTTAATAACAATTGCCCCCAGGTCTATCGGAGAGACATCCTTCAAAGTTCCCCCAAAACTCCCAATGGGAGTTCGCACCGCACTGGTTATCACTACTTTATCCATTGCAATACTCTCCTTTAATATAGAGATATTCAGCAATTGACTATGATTAAGCTCTTCAAAGACTGTCTTCACCTGTCAATTCCCAGCCCTATGAGCTCTCCCAATTAAGGGAATTTTTTCCATATTACCACAAAATCCTCCCGTTTTCACCTATTTCCCCTTTAACTTCAATCAATCTCTTCACCAAATAACCTATTGATGACCTGTTCGCTCTTAGAGTATAATGAGTGCGTCTGACAAGGGAAGAATATATTAATATTTTCGTCTGAATAGCTAATCAGGGTGGAAAGGAACTCACGCTTTCCTCATTTGATGCAAGACAAGGAGGAGTACCATCTCTATCATATTACGCAAATGTAAATATCTCGTCCTTTTAATCCCGCTTCTTTTTTGGCATGGAAAGCTGACGGGTGAATTGGTGGCTGCATGCCAAGGGAACAATAGCGGTCCACATTCTCTCTATTATCTATTAGTGGTAGATGATAACATGTATATTTCCCCCCCATTCTTAAAACACGTCACCTCGGTTGACAGAAGTGAACGACAAGGTTCGCCTGCTCTCTTTTATAAGCAGACACCAATCTCGCAGAGAAGAGAGCGGGCGATTATGTGGGGTATCATCCTGGGGCTGGCGTTGGGAGCGGTCTTCCTTTGTGTATTCGCCTGGTTTATCCTGAAAATAACACACTTTGGAAAAAAGTAAATTTCCGGTTGATAATCCGCAATTTTAGTGTTGAAATGGCTTAAATATTGAGTTCCTCTCTCCTCAAAATAAACAAGCCAAAGCGTTTGAACTTACTCAGTATATGTGCTTATGCCTGCTCTGATATGCCGAACAGGAAGAGGGCTCAAGATGAAAAATAAAAAATGGGGGGCTGTAAGCCCCCCTCTTTAATAACCTGGCTTAGGTACTTCTATTATTCCTGCAAGCCTACTCCGAGGTCATTGTAATTAAGAATAGAGTTGAACACAAACATATAGTTCCCTCTGCTGATGTCGCGCCAGAACGGATTGAAAGTGAACAATACTATATGTCCTTTGCCCACAGGCACATCCACTATGGCTGCTTTCCCCTTTATCTCCCCTGGGCTTTTCACTATTCCGCTCAGGCATACCTCACCTTCACTGGCATATTTAACCACCACGAACTTCTCCGCCTCGGAAGAAAGGCGCAGCAGCGGACCTGAATGACTGCGATAGAGGGGAATCTCCTTATCATAGCCATAGACAATGGGATGCTTGCAGTTGGCAACCTCAGACTTGAGCAGAGAACCTGGATTGTAAAAATCGCGGCTGGTATCGAAGATACTAATTCCCCTTACCATACCATAATCTACCGGCACTCTCACTGGATTTTGCAGAGCGATCAACAAACCTCCTTCCTCTACGAACTTCTGAAGATTGGTCACACCCTCTATTCTCATGCCGCCAGTAATATCTTCGCTGGAATCGGGAGTTCCCAGGTGTTTGAATTCATTACTCTTGACAAAGGTTAAAGGACCTCTAAAATCGGGGTCCATCCCATTGACAATATCAGCGCCGCTTCTTCCTCCGCAGTTGCTGAAGACGATGACATCGTATTTAGCTTTGAGGTTACCTTTTTTGAGATGGTCTTTGTTTATCATGTCAAAGGGAATACCCAGCTGGTCGAAAGCAAACCGCACCCAGCCATCGTTCTGGGTGCTGGACCAGGTGTGATAGATGGCTATGCGGGGGATGTCCAGCTCGTGGGTTTTAACATCGGGAAGGCTGGCACTACTCACTATCTCCAGCCCCAGCTCATTGGCAACACTCTGGATAGCGCTGTGCAGCTTGGCAGAAGCTCCGGAGACAGGGATTATCATGGAGCCGGCATCAAAGTTTCTGCCCTCC
>JAOUOQ010000228.1 GCA_029880275.1 Candidatus Aminicenantota bacterium
GAATTCAAAGACAAGCGCCAGGGCGATGAGAAAAGACAGATAAATCGCCAAGCCCCCCAGGTAGGCGACCGGCTTCTTCTGAGTTTTCAATTTCCCATCAGGCTTGTCCACGATGCCAAACTTATAAGCCGCCTTTCTCACCATGGGAGTGAGATAGTAGCAGAGGGAGAAGCTCAAGAGAAAGGTGAAAAAAAAGGTTATTAGCGGCATTTCATTCCTCTCAGAGGTCAATCCTGCCAGAGATATCCCAAGCCCCTCCCTTAACCTGAGCTGATATCATCTTCTTCATTATTTCCTTTAGACATCTTCGCTTACGGAAGGCAGCCTTAACAAAGGGACCAGCCGTGAAGAGCTTCCACACCACCCTGGGGTCAGCTATCAGAAGATAGAGGCAAAGGAGAGCGTCAAAACCCAGGATAAAGGGGAGATAAAGAATGGTCTTTCCCCATCGGTCGTTCTTGATAATGGTGAGGTAGCGGTTTTTCACAATGTGAAACTTAACCTCCGTGGGTCGCTGGGAGAGCTGCGAGAAACGCGCCAGCCAGCCTCCCCCTTTCTGGCTGCCACCCCGGTAGTGATAGGCGACGGCATCGGGCACATAATACCCCCGCCAGCCCAGCAAGTTTGCCCTCCAGCCAACATCGAGGTCTTCGTAGAAGGCGAAGAAATCCTCATCCAGAAACTCCCCATTAAGCCTCAATGCCTCCACCATCTCCCTCTTATAAAGTGCTACCGCCCCGCAGACCGAAAACACATAGCCCTGGTGGTCATACTGACCCCTGTCAGGCTGATTGTAGCCCCGCTCTATCGCTCGGCGAGAGCGAGAGAGGAATTGACCGGTGGAGTCGATGGTGCGGCGGTCAAAACGGAGGATTTTGCCGGTGACCATCCCGATCCGCGGGCTTAACTCAAAGGCAGTGAGTGCCTTCTCCAGCCAATTCGTTTCCAGCCGCACATCAGGATTGATAAAAAGAATCCACTCCCCGCGAGAATCCCGCAGCCCCAAGTTTCCTGCTCGGGTAAATCCGAGGTTCCGGGAATTGGCTATCAACCTTGCCTCCGGAAATTTCTCCCTGACAAGGTCGGCTGAGCCGTCTTCCGAGCAGTTATCCACCACAATAAGCTCCCAATCCTTGTAGGTCTGCTCCCGCACCGATTTCAGGCACTCCCCTAAGAACCCAATAGAGTTCCAGCTGATTACGATGATGGAGACCGTACCCTTCATCCCTGTTTACCTCAGCCATCCCCTGATGTATCTATTAGACACCACTGTATGAGCTTTTATCACTCGCCGCTTCCTCCGTATAGAGGGAAAAGCCTGAATAACCTCTTTCAAACCCCACCAGACCAGCCGATTGGTGAATATCAGATAGACGAAACGAGCGGCATCGTATGGCAACCACCAGGGGGATGTCAGCAGGACATTGGTCAGGCTGTCGTTCTTAAGCATCAGGAAATAACGGTTTTTGAAGGAGAGATACTGTCTGAACTTCGACCCGTGCTCAGAGCTTCCCCGCATATGATAACAGACCGCCGAGGGGACGAATCCCCCCTTCCAACCGTAGAGCTGCGCCCGCCAGCTGATGTCGAAATCCTCTCCCAGAAAGAAGAAGTTATCATCGAAGTATTCACCATCTATGGAAATATCTTCCAGCATAGCCCTCCGATAAAAGCCGGCTCCGGCGCAGACGCCAAAGACCTCCTTCTCCCCATCATACTGCCCCCGGTCCCTCTGCTCCGCTCCCCGGTCGTAAAACCTGCGGCTTCTGGAAAGAATAAGACCAGTGGAGTCCAGGGTGACCTTATCCTGGCGAAGCATCTTACCGGAAAGCATTCCCTTGCGCCTATCGCCCGCTTCTATGGTCTCCACCATACTCTGTAGGAAGCTCTTATCGAGCACGACATCGGCGTTGAGGGTGAGAATATAATCCCCGCCAGATAAGCTTATCCCCCGATTATTTGCCCGGCAAAATCCCTCATTCTCCCTGTTTCTGACTAGAGCTACTTCAGGATACTGCTTCTCGATAATGGATATGGTCTGGTCCCGGGAGCCGTTATCCACTACAATCACCTCAAAGTCTTGGAAGGTCTGCTGGCGCAGGGCTTCAAGGCATTGGCGAATAAATCCTTCCACATTCCAGGTGACCAGAATGACCGAGACCTTCATCTCTTATTCTCCCGGTGGAAGCGTCGCCGGTAATCGAGCTCCCTTCCCAGTCGCCTTACGGCTTTTCTCAAAGCCGTCCAACCTCCGTATCGTGCACGAGCGCTCTTGAAGAGCCTCCCCATCCCCTCCTCTCGCATCTTCCTGACCAATACCATATGGTCTCTGACCTCGGAAGCAAGATTGAATACCTCCTCAATCTCCTCCTTAGGGTAATCAGGATAGCTCACCACGGCGCAGGCACCCCCATCAAAGCGGCTCCAATCCTGCTTCAGCAGGAAGCCTTGCTCTTCGGCCCAGTGGTAAAATGGAGTGCCCGGCTGAGGGGTGGTGATGGAAACCTGCAGACCGTCCAACAGCCCATCCCTGACCAGTCTCTTGATAAGACCTACGGTTTTCATATCCTCTTGGCGGGTAGCCATAGGAGCGCCTATAATAAAAGTCCCGTAGGTCTTCAATCTTGCATCCTTGGCGAAGCTCAGACTGGTGTAAATCCTGCGGAGGTCTATGGGCTTCTTGATAGCGCTTGCTACCGCCTCACTGGCGGTCTCTATCCCCACCCTTATCTTGTAGTAGCCGGCGTCTGCCATGGCCTGGAGCATCTCCCGGTCGAGGGTCCAGTAGCCGCACATCGCATTGTAGCGGAGCTTATACAATCCCTCCTCGCATAGAGCCTTAGTGAGCTCCATGATAAAACCCTTATTGGCGTTATGCTCCTCTTCATCAAAAAAGATTCCCTCCATCCGGGGATACTTCTCCTTGAGGCATTTTATCTCGCCGACCACATCCTCAACCCTTCTGCCCCGCCAGAGAGGACGACCATAGTAGATGTTGCGAGCGACACAGAAAGTGCAGGACATGGGGCAGCCCCTGGAGGCGTAAGCTTGTATCTCCACATAGTCGCAGTTGGGCTCGCCGGGAAAGGCGTAGTCCAGACGACTGACATCGTCATCCTCGGGATAGGGCAGCTTGTTCACATCGAGCAGAGGGCGTCTCCCGTTGGGATAAAGTCCCGGTATCTGGTCAGGGGGGAGCCCCTCAATGAGGTCGAGAACGGTAAGCTCATATTCGCCAACGCACACATAATCAGCTCCTTGCCGGAGAAGCTCCTCGG
>JAOUOQ010000227.1 GCA_029880275.1 Candidatus Aminicenantota bacterium
CCGGTGACCATTGACTTTAACAACGAAACAAAAAACCTGCATCTCAACGAAAAGACTCAAACCCTGGT
Organism: Candidatus Aminicenantota bacterium; assembly: GCA_029880275.1. Taxonomy (GTDB): domain Bacteria; phylum Acidobacteriota; class B3-B38; order Guanabaribacteriales; family B3-B38; genus Guanabaribacterium. Next base: position 69 of record JAOUOQ010000227.1, read on the forward strand.
GGTCGGCGACCAGTGTATTAGCTGTTTTTCCTGTGTCAGCGCCTGCTATCAATACCGGAATGGCTCGCTGCGAGCGGATGCGCAGTTGATGATGCCCGTAGGCTACTGCACCCTCTGCGACGGAGACCCGGTCTGCGTGATGATGTGCCCCCACGAGGCTCTGGCTCATGTTACTGCGGGGCTGGATAAATATTACGCCCGCCGACCCGAGGTAGCAGCCAGAGAGGTTGCTGAACACTGGTATGGAAACTATTAAATAAGCCTTGCTTTTATCTTACACTTGCTAAGGAGATAAGAAAATGGCTCACGGGATTACCGGCAAGATATTAGAGGTGGATTTATCCACGGGAAGCATTAATAAGCTCAATAGCAATATAGAGTTCTTGAAATCCTTTGGTGGGGGAAGAGGACTGGGAGTAAGGTTATTATGGGAGCGTGTCCGCCAGCCGGGATTAGACCCCCTCAGCCCTGATAATCCCCTGATGTTTCTCCCTGGTCCTTTCTCTGGCTTCGGCATTCCTTCTGCCTCCCGAACCGTGGTAGTCACCAAAAATCCCCATACCTCACCCATATCCTCTCCTTATCCTCACGCATCTACCCTCACTTACAGCAATATGGGAGGGCATTTTGGCCCGGAGATAAAGTTTGCCGGCTACGATGCCATCGTTATTATCGGTAAGTCTTCCCAGCCGGTTTATCTCAAGATAGAAGACGACAAAGCGGAGCTCTGTCCCGCCGGTCATCTCTGGGGAAAGGGAACCGACGAGACTGACAAAATCCTTCGTAAAGAGCTTGATAACCCCCGCTTCCGCAGCGCATATATCGGTCCCGCCGGGGAGAACGGTGTCCCCTATGCCTGCATCATTAACACCTCTGCCCGGGCATCTGGCCGGGGTGGAACCGGGTGCATTATGGGTTCCAAAAAGTTGAAAGCCATTTGTATCCGTGGCACGGGGATGCCCTCGGCTGCCGACCCGGAGGGATTCCGCCAATCTGCCAGGGAGGCGGCTTATGCCATTCGCCAATGGTCAGGGTATGAGTCGTGGCGCCGGTGGGGGACCGCCTCTGCCATCACCTCCTCCAGCGATAACGGCACTCAGGCGGTGTCGAACTTCCGTGAAGGGACCTTTCCCGAGGCTCATAAGATAGGGGCAGTGGCAGCGGAGCAGAGGCTTTGGGTAAGGAACCAGGGCTGTTTTTATTGCCCGGTTGCCTGCCGCAAGGCGGGGATGGTTCGCTCCGGACCCTACAAGGGTTTGACCCACGATGGACCCGAATATGAGACCGGTACCATGCTGGGGGCTAACTGCGGGCTGAGCGACCTCTATGCCCTGATGAAAGTGATCTCCGTGGTGGATGATATGGGGCTGGATGCCATCTCTACCGGGAATGTGATAGGGTTTCTGATGGAAGCTTATGACAAGAAGCTGATTGATAAGAAGTTCCTCGACGGGATTGAACTCCCCTGGGGCAATGTGGAAGGGATGCTGGAAGTCATTCATAAGGTCGCTTATCAGGATGGTGTGGGGGAGCTCCTGTCGCAGGGGGTGAAGGCTATCTCCGAGCAGATTGGAGGCGATTCCTCGCGGTGGGCTATCCACACCAAGGGCAACGAGTTCGCCGCCTGGAATGTTCACACCAGCGCTCCTATGGCTCTGGGCTACGGCACAGCTAACCGGGGAGCCTGCCATCTCAATGGCTCCAGCATAGCTGGTCAGAACGGGGGAGCCGCCATAGATTCACTCGGTCTCTGCTTGTTCACCTTCGGCGGGGTGGGATTGCCGAGGTATCTCAAGCTGCTCAAGGCAATCACCGGCTGGCAGTGGTCGGAGGAGAATGTTAACACTATGGGCGAGCGGATATTCAACCTTGAGCGATGCTTCAATGTACGCGAGGGGTTCCGCCGCCAGGACGACTATATCCCCCAGCGCTTTCACACCGAGCCCCTCACCGTTGGCTCCAAGAAAGGAGCATTTATACCTCATGAAGAGTATGACAAGCTGCTGGATGACTACTATCGCCAGAGGGAATGGGAGCTCACCACCGGTGTTCCCACCCGTCACAAGCTCCAATCCCTGAGGCTTACCTTCGCTTCCGAAGAGCTGGAAAAGCTGGGTATCTATGGAACTAAAAGGGAATAAAAATCGTATAAAAAGGTTAGATAGGAAATTGAAAGGAGGCAAAAATGAATAGGCTGCTTAGTATATGCTTAATTTTGCTGCTCAGCTTTTCCCTGTCCTCCTCCTTGCTCGCCCAAGAGAAGGAGAAAGAAGAGCGAGGCCCCAAGGAGGGCTACGGAGGGCTTATGCTGGGGGGACTCTACACGGACATGGCAGAGCTGAACAGCACCTTTAGTCGCCATAACATCACTAACCTCAATGAGACGAACTTCACCATCGGCGGCTTTGGCTACGGGTTGATTGCGGAGAAGGTGGTTATCGGCGGCGAGGTAGGCGGCTTCTGGCAGTCAGTGGATAGCGAGCAATTGAAGGCAAAGCTCACCGGCGTAGAAGCTTTGTTCGACATCGGTTATGTGGTCCTTAAATGGCAGGATATGAAGATCTTCCCCCTCGTGGGGGCAGGCTTTGGTGTCTACCAGCTGAAATTTACACCCGCCATTGTCACCCCCACCTTCGACCAGCTTCTGGATGACGCGCGGCAGTATTCCGAAATTCGGCTCCAGAGCTTAGTGATGAAATTCAGCCTCGGCGTGGATAAGTTCATAAAGGTAGGCAAGTCCCGCAGCAACGGATCAGAAAAGGGGTTACTGCTGGGGGTGCGCTTCGGCTATAGCTGGATGCCACGTTCCAGCGATTGGAAAATGCGCCAGATAGAGGTTCTTAACAGCCCCAGGACATCCTTCGGTGGGTACTTCTTCAACATCGTTATAGGTGGTGGAGGAAAAAGCTGATAAACATAAAATAGATCTGAACACCAGAGAAGCAAAGGGAATGTTCTTTCAAGAATATATCTATCAGAGCCATACCATATCGCCTGCAGCTCAGGCGGAGAAGTATAATCGCATGCATGTGGAGGAGATAGCCGAACGGGGGCGAATCCTGCAAGAGTTACACTTCTCCAGCGAGGATACTCAGCGCAGGATAGAAATGGGGATAGCCTGGGAGTATGAGCTCTCCCAGCTCCCTCCCTTTTACAAGCAGATTAAAGAGATAATAGACCGCCTCTACACCGGAAGAAAGTGATTCCCCT
>JAOUOQ010000229.1 GCA_029880275.1 Candidatus Aminicenantota bacterium
GGTCCATATAGCCATCACCGTTGATATCCCCATAGGCCACCGCGTTGCCAGAATTATCCAAAGATGCAGCTCCCAGAACTCGTGTATCCCCCCACACCTTATCCAGGTCAATCACCCGCTGCCCAAACAGCATCCCTGAGATAGCGAGGATGAATACCAGAAAAACCGAAACCATAAAACCATACCACCTAGCCATTTTGGCTACCTCCTATTTTTTAAAATGGGTTGAAAACCTCCTTCACCACCGCGGTGAGGAGAATGAACCACGAATCCTTTTATGTCTGAGAGATATAACTGCTGCAGGCAACTTCTTCTTCCCCAATCAATCTAATGCCAAAGCATAATGATTATCTCATAAGGCATAGGAATAAAAGACTTTTAATAATATTTAATCAATCTTGCCCCTGCTATGTCCTTTTTTAGTAGTATAATTTTACAGAAAATATATCATATCATTTTGAAAATTTCAAGAAAAAATCATATTTATTCGTATTTTTCAGAAATTTATTGGCACCTCAACAATAGCTCGCAGGTGCTTTTTTATAACCTTATTAAAGTTGAAAAGGATGCTTCTCTTTTTTAGGAAGGTGATTATAATATTTTTGAATACTATAAATTAGCTAATTTTCGACTAAGCTTTTAACTAAAGATGGCTTTCTGCTCCATCTCGCCCACTAAGAGCTTAATACACTTCTCGCTTGAGATTATTATTTTTGGTGGCGATATTTCGGAGGGCTACTGGATGTCGGTCCATTTCTGCTGAAAGTGGTAGGGAAGCATAAGGTTGCGGTGAATCTCCTCCGAGCAGAAATTCACCGGCTCGCTTCCTTGAAGAAAGGCTTCCAGGATTACATCCTCCGGTGGGCAGATGGGAGTGGCTAACAAGCCGGTTTTTCGGTCAATTCTGCGGAACACTATGTTGCTGGGGATGGGAAAATACTCCACCGGTTTATCCTTCAGAACTTCCTGGAAGAAGTCTATCCAGATGGGCAGCGCCGCTCTGGCTCCGGTTTCCCCGGCTCCCAGGCTCTTCTTCACATCAAAGCCGACCCACACCCCACAGGCTAACGAGGGGTTAAATCCGATAAACCAGGCATCGGTATGCTTGTCGGTGGTGCCGGTTTTCCCCGCCACCGGACGCCCTAAGCTTTTCGCCTTGGCGGCGGTTCCCCTCTCGGTGATTCCTTGCATCAAGTTTATCATCAGGAATGAGGTCTCCGGCGAGAGAACCTCCTGGGCAGCAGGCTGGTGCTCGTAGATTACCTTTCCCTCGCGGTCGGTAATCTTACCTATGAAAAAGGGCTCCACCAATACCCCTTGATTGGGAAAGACCGAGAAGGCGGCGGTCATCTCCGTCAGGGTTGCTTCACAGGAACCCAGCGCCAGTGATAAATAGGGGTAGAGCGGGCTTTTAATCCCCATCCTTCTGGCGTATTTTACTACTTCATCAACTCCGATGGTCTGCTGGAGCTTGACAGTGGAGACATTCAGCGACTGCTCTATGGCTCCTCGCAGGGTGGTGACCCCATAGTATTCTCGGTAATAATTTTCGGGCTCGTAGGGCAGCTCGGTGTAGGGGTCGTAGAAGGTGGTCGGTTCGTCAAAGATGGTGGTGGATGCGGTAAATCCCTTTTCCAGAGCCGTTGTGTAGACGAAGGGCTTAAAGGCTGAACCGGTTTGCCGCTTTGCTTGCATTGACCGGTTGAATTTGCTCTGGTTGAAATCATAGCCTCCCACCATGGTCTTTATCGCCCCTGTCCCTACCTCTATGGCGATTAACGCCCCATTGACCAGCGGCTCCTGTTCCAGGGAGACTTTAAGCTCCTTGCCCTTATCATTTATGCTTAAAATCTGGAAGGGGGCTAAATCTCCCACCTTGAAGATCTGGGAGGGCCTTTTCCCGCTCCAGCGGATTTCGTAGTTTCCTACCTTAGCTGTATATTCGCCAAATCTGGCTACTGCTCCTTGGCTATTTACCTCAATAATAAGACCGGTGACGATGTCCCCCACATTGAATTGCTTCGCCCAGTCTGGGTGCTGGTATGTCTCCAGGGAAGAGCCTTCCTCCTCTAATACTTTCTCCTTGATTCCCCGAAAGCCCTCCCTTTTGTCCAGTTCCCGCAGCCCCTTCCTCAGGGCATCCTGAGCCGCTTTTTGCATCCGGAGGTCTATGGTGGTGTAAACCTTTAAGCCGTTCTGATAGGTCTCCTTTCTCCCATAGCTATTTTCCAGATACTTGCGCACCTCCTCAACAAAATAAGGGGCTATAGAACGGTGGCTGGTTTCCTGGCGAAGCGCAATCGGCTTTCGTTTAGCCTCCTCTGCCTCCTCAATAGAGATGAAGCCCTCTCTTACCATTAGGTCGAGCACTAAATTCCTTCTTCGGAGTACTCTGTCCGGATGTTTGATGGGGGAGTAATTGCTGGGAGATTTCGGTATGCTCGCTAACAGGGCACACTCTTCCAGAGTCAGCTCCCAGGCATGTTTGTTAAAGTAGAACTGCGATGCTGCCTCCACACCGTATCTGTTGTGACCCAGGCCTATTTGGTTAAAGTAGAGCTCCAGTATCTTCTCTTTGGTATAGTGGTTTTCCACCTGTATGGCATAGAGGGCTTCTTTTATCTTCCGTTTATACGAGACCTCAGGGGTGAGGAAGAGTGAGCGGGTCAATTGTTGGGTGATAGTGCTTGCTCCCTGGACACTCCTCCACGCCATGAGGTTCACCAGAGCAACCTTGACTATGCGAAGGGGGTCAAAACCGACATGGCGGTAAAATCGTCTGTCTTCCACGGCAATAAAGGCTTCTATGAGCTTCGGGGGTATGTCCTGATACCTAACGGTTATCCTCTTCTCTATGGAAAATTCGTCCAGTATCTCTCCCGAAGCGGCGTAGATGGTGGTTATGATGTTGGGCTGGTAGTTCTCCAGCGCGGTGATGCGAACGACATTCTTATAGGTGCTAAAAAAGTATCCGGTCAGTATTCCTAAGATAGCTGTTCCAAGGATGACGGCTAAGAAGAGCCTCCAATTAAAGGGGAGGCATATGAGCCTCCTCACTTTTTCCCATAATTCTTTTGTTCGCCTTGTACGCTTATCCACAAAAAAATTATAGCATAGCTCACCAGAAAGGCAAATAAAATATCATTTTCCCTCTTGACAACTGGTGGAGGGGTATGCTATTATCAGCACTCTTTAATAGAGAGTGCTAATGTCTGATGGGAAAACTTTCTGTAAGGAGGTGAAGTTGGTATGAAGGTAAAGCCTTTATACGACAGG
>JAOUOQ010000230.1 GCA_029880275.1 Candidatus Aminicenantota bacterium
GAGAAAAATATTGATTGATTTTTTCGTCGTCACTCTTAGAGCTTCCGGGAATCATTCATTGAGCCACTCGTAGGTTTCGTAATGCTCGCTCTTCATACCGAGTGCTCTGGCTGCCTCCAGCCCGCGGAGGTTGCCTTTATCAACGAGAGTGCGAAGACCTAAAAGATAGGGAGATTTGTTCACCAGACTCTGCAGATGCTCATAGAACTTTCTGAGCACGCCCTGACGCCTTTCCCCAGGAATCACATAGGTCGAGTGAATCCAGAGAATAGTCCCATTTCTCCAGTCACTCCATTCAGGAACCACAAGCAGACAGCCGATCGGCTGACCTGACTTTTCCGCTATGTAGTACTGCCCCTTGGAGGGGTCATGGAAAACGCCTTTTACACCTTTGTTTACGGTGTTTTTTTCGAGGCGCACACCTTCGGTCTCCAGAGCAGTGTTGAGCTGGAATTCCACAAGTAGTTCTATGTCGCTGACCGTCGCTTCCCGAATGCGAAAGTTTCTTTTGGTCACTTCCGGCTCCTATGCAATAATTTATGTTCGTTCTTCAAGCATGACGATAATCATCTCGCCAAGCCTGAACTATTAAATGCAATGTATTTGCCTTTTCCTTTCCTACGAGGAAATATAGAGCTGTATTAATGGGGGCTGATGCGAAGCCCTTTAGGGACCAGTACGAAATCGAGGAGCTCGAAGACCGCATGAACCAGAAGTGCAAGTATTGCTGCAGGGATGGCACCACTGAGAATGGTCGGTATATGGTTCAGTGAAAGTCCGCTTATTATGGGGTCTCCATAGCCTCCTGCCCCTATTAAAGCAGCCAATGTGGCGGTGCCTACATTGATAATGGTAGAGGTCTTGACACCACTTAGAATGCTTCTGGAAGCAAGCGGTACCTGAATGAGGGATAGAATTTCCCATTCTGAAAGACCAAGTGCTGAGGCAGATTCATTCAACCGGGGGTTAATATCCTGAAGCCCGCTGTATGTATTCCTTACAATAGGAAGCAAACTATAAAGGAATAAGGCTATTATTGCGGGGAGTGGTCCTATTCCTGCAAGAGGTATGAGAAAACAGAAAAGCGCCAGCGAAGGAATGGTCTGAATCACTCCCGTTAAGCCCAGAACCAGCTGCCCGAGGCGAGTATGTCTATGGGAAAGAATCCCCAGTGGAATACCGATTAGCACCGCCAGAGCCATGGAAATAGCGACGAGGAATAAATGCTGAAGTCCGAGGTTGATGGTTTGTGTTACCAGACCACTTTTCCCCGGGATTTGTTCCTTGGTATGCAGCTCAATTTGCTGGAGGAAATAATCTGCAATCTCTGGCCACGACTTGTTCTGGAGCTCTGCCATAGCATTGAGTTCAATCATTTTCTGCTGGTTCAGAGTACCTTCCAGGCTTTTCAATCGGGCATATGTTTTGGGAAACCTATTTTTAAGTTCGACTCTGTATAAAAAAACCCCAGAATACCTGGGAAAGAAATCAAGGTCATCATCTAACATTCGCAGGTGAAACTTCGTAAGTTTTCCGTCAGTTGTGTACACATCCATTATGTCAATCTGTCCCGAGGCGATGGTTTGATAAGCCAGTCCGTGCTCAAGTCCCCTCACATTCTGAAAATGTAGCCCGTATCTTCTTTGCAGTCCCGGGTAGCCATCTTTTCGTTCAAGAAATTCGTGTGTGAATCCTACCACCAGTTGAGGGTGCCGCCTGAGGTCTGAAATCTTTGTTATGCCAAGGCGCTTTGCCTGCTCTTCGCGCATAGCAATGGCGTAGCTGCTGTTAAATCCAAGGGAGTCAGTTATTTCCAGCCCGCTTTCGCTGAGGACTTTTTTAATTTTGCCAATATCCAGTTGTTGATCTGTTTTCAGTATGACTCGCAGAATGGTTCCCGTATATTCGGGGTAGATGTCTATGCTCCCTTCTTCAAGGGCTCTATACACCACCGAAGTCCCTCCTAGACCAAATTTTCTGACTACCTTTGCCTCGCCTGTTGCTTCGGCAATACGGGCAGTGATCTCTGCCAGGATATATGACTCGGGAAATCGTTTTGACCCAATGGTCAGCGTTGGCTGTCCCGCAATAGTCTCTATAGCGCTTAATGTGCACGATAGAAAACAGACTATTAAAAACAATCGAGAACACAATTTAACATTCATCTTATAGAGGTTACCTTACTATCTTAGAGATTTCTGAACAGCTCATCAGGAGGTCTTTGCGCCCTGATGAACGAAGTTACAAATGCATTTTTGGGAGTTTTCAGCAGGTCACTAATAGTTCCCTTCTGAACCACACTCCCATTACTTATAAGCACAATCTCATCGCCAAAATATGCTGCCTCTGACACATCATGAGTCACAAAGAGCACGGTTTTCTTCAGTCTCTGAAAGATCTTCTTGAGGTCAGACTGCAATTTCACTCTCACTATCGGGTCAAGCGCACCGAGAGGTTCATCCATAAGGAGAATGGGTGGGTCAAGCATCAGAGCTCTCATCAAGCTAATCCGCTGCCGCTGCCCTCCGCTCAGTTCGAGAGGAAATCGGTGTAGCAAATCCGGGGAGATGCTCGTTATCTCACAGAGTTCGTGCAGGCGATGTGCCATTTTCTGTGCATCCCACCCCATTCGCCTGGCGACAAGAACCACATTCTCCTCAGCTGTCATATGTGGGAACAAACCCCCTTCCTGAATTACATATCCCATTCTCTTCTTCGCCTGTCTGCTGGATGCAGCATCCAGCTCAATTCCATCAATCAATATTTTTCCGGCATCCGGCTTGATGAGGTACGCAATTAACCGGAGCAGAGTAGATTTACCACATCCGCTGGGACCAATTATCACAGTAGTGCGGGTTTCCTCAAAATGAATGAAGTTAATGGAAAGTGTGAACTTGTTGTAAGTCTTTTGAAGTCTTTCTATGGTGATCATTTACAGATATCCCGTGCAAGGAAATCAAACTTTGTAGATATTATATCAGATATAGAGCAGTAGATGTGAAACAAAGTCCTGGCACAATATCTACTACATACTGATACTTTAGATACACCTTTGACAGAATTAGCAAAATTGTAGGAACAGAAAATCTATGGCAATTACCGCTCTCAAAAAATTATAGCTCCGATAGTGATTTTTATCGGCATTAGCTCACCTGCTTTAAATAAGACTATGCTTAAAAAGACTTATCGCCCAACATTCTGTTTTGAGATTGAAGCTCTAAAAAAATTTTGACTTTATAAAATTTTATGATAT
>JAOUOQ010000037.1 GCA_029880275.1 Candidatus Aminicenantota bacterium
CATCAAAGTTGAATTTCAATCTCCTTGCGCAAGAGGGGGGCGATAATGCGAAGTCAATTTTTGAACTGGCAATGTGGTTGAAAGCCCTCGAATGTTTTGCAGTGGCAGAGAGGCAAGCCCTCTTCTATGGTGAACGGAATCATCTTCTTCTGGGGAACTTTCGCGAGCAGGTAAAGGTAATCAACGAGGTGCTTCAACGGATTACCCAGTTGGCCATACTCCTTATGGGGGAGCAGCGGTGGAATATGTCTCGCTTTTCCCAATATATAGAAGACTCCATCCAAAGGGAACTCATCGTTAAAGAGGCTTTTTCAACGGTAGAGGATGAGATTGATGCCCTGTTTACTTGCATAGCCCATGTGCGTGTAGTAACCTTTGATTTTATTAACCTGAAAACAATTTCTTATTTAAGTTTCGATAGCTATGGGAAGATTATCAACAGGGCTATCAACAGTCATCCAGCTCTGATGAGCTTGAAACATAACAAGTTTCATCCCTATTATGATAAGGTATATAATAAGCCCATATCAGAGGTAGTCAAGGGCGTTGCTGACTCTCAATTCCGCCAAGATGTTGCTAAGATTTTCCTTATACTTTTCCGCTTGCTTCATTACCTGGAATTCGTCCCACCCAGGCAGACTAAAGAGAGTCTGCTCAAGCGGTCGTTGCCCATCTTTTCCCTGTTTGACTACGAGACGGGCAATCTATATGATTTTCTGAAGGAGAAGTACCTCAATAAGGAACTCCTTTCCACTCCTTTTGCCAAGTTATCTGACAATTTCATCTTCTCATCAAAGTTCGAGCTGAGAAAGGTCTTTCATGTGGAGCTTTTGAATATATATAACGTTTATCAGGAAAATGTGTTATTCACCAGAATAGATAATAGCAGGGGGATTCTTACCAACTATCTGAAGCAATGGATTGTGCAGTTTGCTCAGCACTTTATAAAGGAGCTTAAAGGGGAGAAGATTTTCAGCGACTTTATCACCAGACTGCAGGAGTCCCTTAAGCTGCGCAAGGAGCTGTGGCAACTGCTCAGGCTGGCAGATATCTTTCAGAAGGATAAGACCTTTGAATCCTACAAAATCTTCTTCAAATCCCTCCAGATGTTCGAAAAGGATAGCATGCGCTATCTTATGTATCGGGATTGGAGCGATTTTAAGGACTTCATTCAGGATTTTCGCTTAACTCATGGACTTCCCAATCTCCTTATCGCCGCTTCTAAGTTCAGCAATTATCTCACCCTCCTTTTCCAACAGGTCGGCAGGCGGTCGGTCCTCAGTGCCCATCCCTTTGAGACACAGGAAGCCAAAAGTGAGGGTGGGGTAGGTTGACAGAATCTAATGTCAGACCTTTTTATCGCCTACACATTTTAAAAATATCAATGCCTGGAGCCTTTCCCCCGTCGCCTTGACTAATTGCCCACCCTGCATTAATATATCTTATAGTTAGAGGTAATTGTATGAATAGATTTCAGTTAGTCTCCGAGTTTGAGCCGAAAGGGGACCAGGTTCGCGCTATCGAAGAGCTGGTAGGAGGGATTGAAAGAGCGGAACAGCATCAGGTTCTGCTGGGGATTACCGGCTCTGGCAAGACCTTTACTATGGCTAAAGTCATTGAGCGAGTCAATCGCCCCATTCTGGTTCTCTCCCATAACAAAACTTTAGCCGCCCAGCTGTACCAGGAATTCAAGAGCTTCTTCCCTCAGAATGCGGTAGAGTATTTTGTCAGCTACTACGATTATTATCAACCGGAGGCTTATATTCCAGCTACCGACACCTATATTGCCAAGGAGGCTACCATTAACGATGAGATCGTACGACTCCGTCATTCTGCCACTCGTTCACTTTTTGAGCGTCGCGATGTGATTATCATTGCCAGCGTTTCCTGCATATATGGTCTGGGCTCCCCCGAGGCTTACTATGGTATGCTCTTATTTCTTTATAAGGGTCAGCATATAGCTCGCCGGGAGATACTAAGAAAGCTGGTGAAAATCCAGTATGAGCGGAACGACATAGACTTTCATCGGGGCACCTTCAGGGTGAGAGGGGATGTGATTGAGGTCTTCCCCATTTATGCGGACAACGGGGTGCGGGTTGAGCTCTATGGCGACGAGGTAGAGAAACTATCAGAAATAGACCCTCTAACCGGCAAAACCATCCGCCCCCTGGAGCAGACTGCTGTCTATCCCAAATCCCATTATGTCACCCCCGAGGACCTTCTTGAGCGGGCAATCAGCTCAATAGAAGAGGAGCTGGAAGTTCATCTGTCGAATATGAAGCGAAGGGGAAAGCTGCTGGAAGCTCAGCGAATTGAGCAGCGTACCCGCTTCGATATTGAGATGATCAGGGAGATCGGCTATTGTCATGGCATTGAGAACTACTCCCGTCATCTGACCGGAAGAAGGGCAGGGGAGCCGCCTCCTTGCCTTCTGGACTATTTACCCCACGATTCCCTTATCATTATCGACGAATCCCATGTCACCATACCCCAGCTTCAGGGTATGTATCGGGGCGACCGGTCAAGGAAGCTGACTCTGGTGAAGTATGGCTTCCGTCTCCCCTCAGCCCTTGACAACCGACCGCTAAAATTTGAGGAGTATGAGGAAAGGCTCAACCAGGCAGTCTATGTCTCCGCCACCCCCGGTCCCTATGAGCTTAAGAAGACAGGCGGGGTGGTGGTAGAGCAGGTAATACGCCCCACCGGGCTTACGGACCCCGTTATTGTCATCCGACCAGCTAAAGGACAGATTGACGACCTTGTGGGTCGCATCCACCAGCGTATTGAGCGCGGGGAGAGAGTGCTGGTCACCACCCTGACCAAGAGGATGGCCGAAGACCTGACAGAATATTATCAGGAGCTGGGAATCAGGGCTAAATACCTCCATTCGGATATAGACACCCTGGACCGGGTCAAGATACTGAGGGATCTGAGAAGGGGTGATTTTGATGTGTTGGTGGGCATCAATCTGCTTCGCGAAGGACTTGACCTTCCCGAGGTCTCGCTGGTTGCCATCCTTGATGCCGACAAGGAGGGCTTTCTCCGCTCAACTACCTCTTTGATACAGACAGCAGGCAGGGCGGCGCGCAATGTTAATGGGGAGGTAGTCTTCTACGCCGATACCTCTACCCATTCTATCCTTAGAGCCAAAGAGGAGACCGAGCGGAGAAGGAAGCTTCAGGAGGAATATAACCATAAGCACAATATCACTCCCGCATCTATAACAAAGTCAATTTCTAACATCCTGGGAAGCATCTACGAAGCCGATTACTACACCGTTCCTCTGGAGGCCGCTGAGGAAAGGGAGGAGTATCTCACCAGGGAGCAGCTTCACGAGAGATTAGGCGCTTTAGAGGAACAGATGAAGGAGGCTGCCAGGAAATTAGAGTTTGAGAAGGCAGCCGAACTCAGGGATGAGATAAAGAGGCTCAAGCATAAGGAGCTCGGCATACCCATTTTAAGAGAGGATTTTGAGATTGACATTAGAGGATAAGCTGGAGAATCTTCCCCCTCAGCCGGGAGTATATATATTCAAGGATAAAAGGGGGAGGATTATCTATGTGGGTAAAGCTAAATCACTCCGGCATAGAGCGCGCTCCTATTTTCAACACACCAGGAGCACTACTATAAAGACCGAAGCCCTCGTGAGAGAGATTGCCGATATTGACTATATTGTCACCGACAACCATGTAGAGGCGGTAATCCTTGAAAATAGCATTATTAAAAAGGAGAAACCAAGATTTAATGTCATGCTGCGGGATGATAAGAATTTCCCCTACCTCAAGCTTACCGTCAACGATGAGTACCCCCGGCTCTACCCTGTGCGAAGAGTTCTCTCTGATGGGGCGTTATATTATGGTCCTTTCATTCCTGCCGGCTTAGCCAAGCGGACCATGAGGCTCGTCTCCCGTCATTTTCTCATTCGGAGATGTCGTTACCCCATTGGAAAGAAGAAGGTCTCACCCTGCATTGACCTACAGATACACCGCTGCCTCGGTCCTTGTGTCCCCGGACTTGCCACCAAAGAGGAATATCAGGCTGCAGTAAAAGATGTACAGCTGCTTCTGGAGGGGAAAACTGCCGAACTTATGAGGAGCTTGAGACAGAAAATGGAAAGGGCAGCCGCCAGGGAACAGTTTGAGCAGGCTGCTTATTACAGGGATACCCTCCGCACGCTGGAAGAATTATCACTCAGACAGAAGATAGCCTTTACCACCTTAGCAGAGGAGGATTTCTTCGGCTATCATATAGAGGGGAACCAGGCTGTTCTTCAGGTATTCAACCTCCGGCAAGGAGTGGTGGTGGGACGGAAGGAGTATTATTGGGATGAGCCCCTCCCCATAGACGAAGAGGAATTTATCGCCGCCATGGTAAAGCAATATTACCACAGCGACCAATATGTCCCTCATAAGATTTATCTCCAGCGGGACTTTGAAGAGAGCAGGCTGCTGGAGGATTGGCTGAGCCAGAAACGGGGGCATAGGGTGAATATAGTGGCTCCCAAAAGGGGAAGCAAACTGAAGCTTTTGCAGCTCACTATTGAGAATGCCCGCCTATCCTTCAATAACAAGTTTAAGAGCGAAGCGACAGAGAGGCTGCTCGTGGCATTACAAGAGGCTCTTCATCTCGATAGGATTCCTCGGCGGATCGAGGCTTTTGACATCTCAAACATCGGAGGAGGGGATATGGTGGGCTCGATGGTGGTGTGGGAGAAAGGGGTGCCCAAACCATCTGATTACCGTAAATTTAGGATTAAGACGGTGCTTGGTCCTGACGATGTAGGCTCTATGACAGAGGTTATTAAACGAAGATATGAGAGGCTTCTAAAAGAGAAGAAAAATCTTCCCGACCTGGTGTTGGTCGATGGGGGAAAAGGACAGCTTGGGGCAGCGGTGAAGAGCCTTGCTTCTTTGGGAATACAAGGAGTTTCGGTAGCCGCCATCGCCAAAAGGGAGGAGATACTGTATCTGCAGGGGAGGGAGGCGCCGGTTAAGCTGGAGGAAGGGTCGCCCGTCCTGCGTCTGCTGCAGCAGATCAGGAACGAAGCTCACCGCTTTGCCATCACTTTTCACCGGCGTATCCGCACGGGTAGGGTGCTGGCTTCCGAGTTGCAGCAGATTCCTGGCATTGGGGAGAAGAGGAAGAACCTCCTCCTCAGCCATTTTAAGAGCCTTGACCGCATAAGAGCTGCCTCGGAAGATGAGCTTGTCCCCTTGATTGGTCGCCGGGCAGCCAGAGAGGTGGTCAACCACTTCCTCTCTCAATAGCTACTCTACTAAAAAAAAGAAAAAGTTTTTTAGCTTGTCTATCATTTTCACTAAGATCTGGTAAGCTCCGCTCAGTAGCCAGGGATTTCTCTAATGATAAGAAGGAGCTTTAAGCTATCTTTTGTTTGACAAGGAATGGCAGATGATATAAAATTAAATATATTTATGAACTTTTTATTTGGGGGACAAAATGGAGGAAAAGAGTTCTGCCAATGAAATTTATGACGCCATGGTTATTCCCCGGGGAGCGAAAATCCGGGTGCCTGAAGGGGTCCCTTTAGTTCTTGATGTGAAGGGGGACCTGATTTTTCAGGAATCTCAGTCTGATTTTGGGGAGATAAACACCCATTTCGGCAGTATTCTGATTGATAGAGATGTGAGCATATATTCCAGAAGTTTTAGCACCAAGAAGATGCTTATAGTTCAGGGAACCTTGACCGGGGATAAGGTTATTGCTCGGAACCTTACGGGGGATGAAGGACATATCAGGGCGAGGGAAATCAGGTCGCGAAGTATAGAGATGCGTCACTCTCGCCTCGAATCACATTTAGTGGAAGCCAATGAGCTTAAAATCATCGGTGGAAAAGTGGAAGTTGGCTCTGTTAATGCAGAGAGGATAGTGTTGAAAGAGGGTGTTCAGGGCACGATAATTATAAGTTCGGTCAAAGAGTGGCAGGTTGATCCCACCTGTCGCATCAAGGGTTGTTTTGAGAGCGACATAGAACTCCTCGGCTACCTGGCCAAGTATTGGCGAAGAATCCTCAACCAGAAAGCTCTTTACCAGATTGAGAAGATGAGGAAACCAGAATCCCTACCCTTTGTTACCCCTACGCTGCCTGAGAAGGAACCTTTATTGCCCACTGAAAAAGAGGAGAGGGAATTGACGGCCAGAGATGAGGAACCAGCTGTAGAGCCTGAAGAGCTCCCATCTTTGAAGGCTGCGCTCTCTATTCTGGAAAGTGAGTATCCTGAAGTCAGGAGCGCACCCCCGATTGTAAGGTTTGTTCTTCAGAGCCTGCAAAATGGTGACCTCTCCCAGCTTAAACAAATATATTCTAAGTGGGGCGAGATTATTGATAAAGGGGAAAGGGATTTCAGCCCCAAAACAAGAAAGGCTTTCTTTATTATCAAGTCTATTATTGCCAGAAACTTAGAAGAATAACCCTATATTTCGCCACAGGAAAGGAGGCCTTCATAATGTTCTTTCTTAGAGGAAGATTGGCTTTCATTGGTGTTTTGGTTTTATGCCTTTTCATCTTTTACCCAGAGTTGACTATAGGTGGGCAGGAGAAGGAGTGCCCTCATCAAAAGAAGGTTATAAAACCAAAGGGAACTGATATATCCGAACTCCCCTTCAGCCCAGCTATCAAGATAGGGGATTGGCTGTTCCTTTCCGGCACTATCGGAAACGACCCCGCCACAGGCAAATTAGCGGAGGGAATTGAGGCTCAAACCCGACAAGCTCTGGAGAACCTGGGAGCGTTGCTGAAAGAAGCGGGAATGAGCTACGAGAATGTGGTAAAGGCCACTGTCTATGTGACCGATATTAATGATTACGACGCCCTCAATAAGGTATACAAGGAATATTACCCTTCCGAGCGCCCTGCCAGGGCAGTAGTTGAGGTCTCTGAGCTGGTTCGTGGGGCTAAAGTGGAGATATCGATGATTGCTATGAAGTGCTCCTGCCCTACCGAGAAAAAGGAGCACGAGAAAGAATAACAGATAAATAATCCCCTCTTTTTTTGAACCCGGGGAATAAAAAAACAGGGGGAAAAGAGAATTTTTCTTCTTTCCCCCCTTGTTTATTTCTTATCCAGACTTACTTTCTCTGGTCGATGGGGATGTATTTCTGATCCATAGCTCCCACATAAGCGGCACGAGGTCTGAAGATGCGGTTAATCGGCAGGTATTCCAGCACACGAGCACACCACCCAGCAACGCGGCTTACTGCGAATATGGGGGTGAACAAGGGAACATCAATACCAAGAGCGTAATAAATAGTCCCGGAGTAGAAGTCGACATTGGGGAAGATCCCCCTCTCACCATAAGCGGCAATCACCTCGTCCTCAACCTTCTTGGCGATTTTATACAAGTTCTCCATTCCCTTTAGCTGGGTCACTTTCTGTGAGTATTGACCGAGCACCTTCGCCCGGGGGTCATATGCCTTGTATACCCGGTGACCAAACCCCATTATCTTCTTCTTCTGCTCTATGGCATTTTTTACATACCTTACTGCGTCATTCTCGTCCTTGATGGTCATTATCTCAGCCAGAGCTCGCTCATTGGCACCACCGTGGAGAGATCCCTTCAAACTCCCTATACCACCGACAACTGTGGAGTAAAGGTCACTAAGGGATGAATTAATAACCATGGAGGTGAAGGTGGAGGCGTTCATCCCGTGGTCAGCATGGAGAATAAGGGATATATCCATCACCCGGGCAGTGAAGTCATCTGGCTTATCCCCGGTAGCCATATAGAGGAAGTTAGCAGCATGACCTAAACTCGGGTTGGGGTCTACCGGTTCCAGACCTTTTCTGATCCTTGCCCAGGCAGCGGCTACGGTGGCTGTTTGAGCTATTAGCTTGATGGCGATTTCTGTGTCGTTTTCTACGGTTACATCGTCCGCCTTGGGGTCAAAGCATCCCAAAATGGAGATGCCTGTCCTCAGAGCCGCCATAGGATGGACTTCCTTGGGTAGCCCTTTCATCAGCTCGAAGACTTTCTTGGGGACTGCCCGGTAGCCTACCAGCTTCATATAGAAGTTCTCATACTCCTTCTTGGTGGGGAGCTTGCCGAAAAGAAGGAGATAACAGGTCTCTTCATAGGTAGAATGCTCTGCCAGGTCAAAGATATTATAACCCCGATAGACCAACCATCCCTTTTCCCCATCAACATAGCCGATAGTAGTCTCATTAGCTATAGCTCCTTCCATCCCTCGACCAAGCTGGACGGTGACCGGCCACTCAAGTTTTCCCACGAATTTTGGCTTTTGTTCTGCCATTTTGTTAACCTCCCTTCGATTAAAAAATATGTAAGGTTTTATACATTACAAGGTTTTACCAACTATCCTCCTTCTGCTGTAAGGCTAATAATTATACCATAATTATCCCCCACTGCAAGCAAAAAACGACAGCGGGGATATTTTTTATTACCCGGAGAACTACACCCTGAATAGCCAATAATGGCTTTCTCTTTTTGCCTTATTGTTATACTATCTTTCTTTTTTCTTTATGGGCTTATAATAGCGTTTGTTCCCGAAAGATATGGCTTCTATCTTACCGGCATCTATTAGTTTTTTGATGTATTTAAGCGTTTCGTTAGGATGTAATCCCAGCCCATCTGCCAGGTCCTTAATAGTCGCCGGTCTTCTCTGGAGGGATTCCCATATAGCCTTCTCCTCCTCCCGCTCCAGCGGGGGAGGCTCTCTTGGGCCGAAGCGAGCGATTACTTCACATTGACTCCCGAGAAATACTCTCACCTTATCCATTTCCTCTCTGATGAGGGGAAGGGCGTAAGCTTCCGAGGGAGGACGAACCACGGTATTCAACTGGACTTTATGAGGTGCGATGCGAGAGATGACTTCTCTCATTCTCTGAAGCTCATCGGGTGAGTCGTTCACCCCTTTGACCAGCATTATCTCCAGCCATAGTGTGCCCCGATATGCTTTTTTAAACGCCCTTATTCCCTCAATCACTTCCTCTATACTTATGGATGGGAGGGGGCGATTGACCTTCTCAAAGACCCTCTGGGAAGCGGCATCAAGAGAAGGGACGATCAGGTCGCTCTCCATAAGCTCTTCCCTTACTTCGGCTGACCTCAGCAGGGCACCATTGGTAAGCACAGCCACCTGAATGGCGGTAAATCCTTTAATCTTTTTAATTGCTTCTCCCAGCCCAGAGTTCAAGGTTGGCTCCCCGGAACCGGAGAAGGTGAGGTAATCTATCTTGTGCTCACAGCTCAGAGCGGCTTTGAGCTCTTCAATGACCTCTTCAATGGATACCCATTCCCGTCTTTTCTCGGTCTTTCTGGTGGTTCTTCCCAGCTGACAGTAAATGCAGTCGAAATTGCAGGTTTTAAAGGGGACCAGGTCTACTCCCAGGGACAGCCCCAGCCGGCGCGAAGACACCGGACCATAAATGTGCTTCATGGCTCTCTTTTCCTCTGTTTCTCCCGGCTTATTTTATAGCTGCTCTTCAGGCTTCTTTATCTCGTACTGATAGCTTATCTTGGCAGTCTTCTCAAGCATGGCTCCCACCGAGCAATATTTACTCCAGGAGAGCTCGATAGCTCTTTCTACTTTATCCGGAGGAATATCCTTGCCACTGAATACATAGGTGAGCTCAATTCGAGTGTAGACCCTGGGGTGCTCGGCGGCGGATTCTGCTCTGAGCTTTATATGGAAGGAATCGAACTTGACTCGCATTTTGTTAAGAAAAGAGACCACATCCATTCCGGTGCACCCTCCCAGTCCTATCAGGAGGAGCTCACCGGGGCGTGCACCACTGTTGGAGCCCCCTACTTCGGGGGCGGCATCCAGTACCATGGCATGGTTTGAATCGGCAGCTCCCACAAACTGCATCCCCTCGGTCCAGATTACCCTCGCTTCTTTCATTTTTTGCCCTCCTCCTTAATGAATAGAGATAAGAAGGTTCTAACGCTCTCCCTGGAGGAAGTACAAGGAGCCAGTTTGAGAGAGTTATTTTTTATAGCCCACCGGCATAATCAACAGCGGGGTCAGCTCCGATGGGAGACCGAGGACCTTGGCTATCTGCTCATCAGAGTAAGCACCTACAATGCCTGCTCCCAGACCTATTGCTTCAGCTTGCAGGAATAGATTCTGTCCCACATGTCCCACTTCTATATGGACATATCTGATGCCCCGCTCCTTATACTTTACGGTGGTGCGGGCATAATCGGCAGTCACAATCATAACTATCGGCGCGGTACCAATCCATTTTTGCCCCAGGGCTCCCTCCACAACCTTATCCCGAGAGTCTCCCTTTATCACCACTTCAACAGAATGGGCCTTGGGGAGGTAATGGTAGATGCCGGCTTCCAGTCCATCTACTCCTTTATCGCCCACCACCATATACATCTCTATCGGGTCGAGAGCTCCGGCTGAGGCGACTGCCCTGAGGTTGTCCCTTCCGCCGGTTATCCCCTGGGCAGCCCATAAAAGCTGGGAGACCTGGGCGAGGGTCAGGGACTGTGGCTGAAAGCTTCGAGTGGTTCTTCTTGCTTTAATGGCTTCTTCCACCGGCATCTTCCCGGTAAGAGACGGCGGGGGGAGCTTTATCTCAGCAGCAGGCTGCTGAGCTTTCTCCTCCTGGCGGCAGGCAAGGGTAAAACTGCCGGGGATGAGCAACAGGAGGATTAGTAAGAGTGATATTGTGAGAGATGGGTAGAA
The DNA here is from genome assembly GCA_029880275.1 of Candidatus Aminicenantota bacterium. Classification (GTDB taxonomy): domain Bacteria; phylum Acidobacteriota; class B3-B38; order Guanabaribacteriales; family B3-B38; genus Guanabaribacterium. The sequence continues at coordinate 10,675 of JAOUOQ010000037.1, forward strand.
ACTGCGACCTTTCATTGCTCTTACTCCTATGTTAAAGGTTAAAATTTAATAAGTGAGAATATATCCAGACCTTCTAATTTTTTTCGTCCTTCAAGGAACTCAAGCTCGATAAGAAAGGCTAAGCCGTATACTTTGCCACCCAACTTCCTTATCAGCTCTACGGAGGCTCGGGCGGTGCCCCCGGTAGCCAGCAGGTCGTCGGCGATAAGAACCGTCTGCCCCGGTTTTATGGCATCCTTATGGAGTTCCAGGCTGTCGGTGCCATATTCCAGCTCGTAGGTCTCCATGATGGTCTCTGCGGGCAGCTTTCCGGGCTTTCTTACGGGTATAAACCCCGTTCCCAATTTGTACGCCATAATGCCGGCAATGATGAACCCCCGGGCTTCTACCCCCAGCACCAGGTCGATTCCTTTGCCCATGTATCTTTCTGCCAGCTGATCGATGGCTAAACGCAGGGCATCCTTGTCCTTGAGTAAAGTAGTAATATCCTTGAAGATAATTCCCTTTTTCGGGAAATCTGGCACATCCCGTATGGCTTTCCTCAGGTCAATCACAGCTCACCTCCCTTATAATAAGTTCACCGGACTATGAGTTCGCACTTTTACGATTGCTTAACCTGTTCCCCTCAAATTTTCCCTTACATTATACCCATGCATCCCGCTTCAGTCAACCATAAGTGAGCTTTGCTCTTGAAGATGGATAAAAAATGCAGGATTTGTTAGACACACTTTAAACAGATTTTCAATAGACCATAGCCGAGGCGTAAAAGCTGATCAAGCACCTTTTTTTGCAGGCATTTAGAGCTGGTATCCTCACTCGGGCAACAATTTTATTGCAAATTATGATGAGCATGGTGTAATATTAAAAACATGCAGACATAGGTCGTTTCAAATAGCGAGATATATTCTCAGCATTTATAATATATAGAAGTTAT
>JAOUOQ010000231.1 GCA_029880275.1 Candidatus Aminicenantota bacterium
AAAAGTACTCGCCTTAGTAGTTGCTCCTGCCTAAGTGCACCTCACCCTGAGCGTTTACGCCACCGAAGGCTTTGAAGCTGAGGATGGCAGTGCCATCAGCCTTGAACACCTTGACCTGGGAACTGCCGCCCTCACCATGGGCGCAGATTATCTCATCTACTCCGTCGTTATCTATGTCAGAGGAAGTTATCTGCACATCGCCGTTGGTGTTACCGCCAAAGCCAAAGGCTAAGAATTGCTTGATTAAGGTGCCATCCTTTTCAAACAGCCGGACCTTGTTTCCTCCGTTATAACCCGTTGATGCGGCGATCTCCAAATCAGCATCGGCATCAAAGTTACCCACCGCCAGACGGACCTCACCGCCGGGGTTATCAGCGGCTTCAAATGCCTTGAAGGAGCGGATGACGGTACCATCATAGTTGAATATCTTCACTACGGAGCTGCCGCCCTCTCCCATGCCGGCTACTATCTCGTCTATGCCATCGGCGTTCTCCAGGTCGCCGGCTGCCAGATGCACCTCACCCTGGGCATTGGCAGCACCGAAGGCTTTGATGCTCCTGATGAGGGTGCCATCGGTTTCGAAGGTCTTCACCCACGACTGTCCCCCTTCGCCCTGGGCGATGGCTATCTCGTTATCGGAGGTATCGGCATCGAAGTTTCCTATAGCCAGATGGAGCTCACCGTTGGTGTTTGATGCTCCGAAGGCTTTGAAGGTGCTGATGAATGTTCCATCCACCTCAAAGAACTTCACCCAGGACTTTGCCCCTTCACCCTGACCGGCGGTAATCTCATCCAGTTTATCGGCATCAATATCGCCAATCGCCAGATGAACCTCACCCTGGCTGTTTACTGCTCCGAAGGCTTTGAAAGTGTTCCAGCCGTTTGCTAGCAGGCTGAACTGCTTTATCCAGCTTTTGCCCCCCAGACCGTGAGCGGTGATAAAGGCACCGCCACCTGCAATGAGATAAGTTTCCCCGGCATCAGTGCATCCACCGGGGTCAGCATAATTGGCACCAATGATCAGGTCGTCATATCCATCGCCATTAACATCCCCGCTGGCCACCGCATAGCCAGACTCATCATAAACATCATCCCCGCAGACGGTGATGTCGGCTGATTGTGTGCTCAGGTCGATGGTTGTTGGTGGTGAACTGGAGCCGAAGATGACATAGCTCTCCCCGGCACCATCACGTGTAGGGTCGCCGGTGTCAGCTACCGGGGCACCGATGATAATATCATCATATCCATCGCCGTTCACATCTCCGCTGGCCACATCATAGCCAGAGATATCACCATAACCAGCCCCGAAGACGGTGATGTTGGCTGGAGTGGTGCTCAAATCTATGGTGTAAGGCGGTGATGAGAAACTGCCGCCGAAGATAACATGGGTCTCCCCTGCAGCCGAGCGTGGAGGGTCACCAGGGTCAGCATGATAGGCACCGATGATTACATCATCATATCCATCGCCGTTTACATCCCCGCTGGCCACAGCTATTCCAAGATAATCCTCAGCATCAGCCCCGCAGACGGTGATTTCGGCTGGAGTGGTGCTCAAATCTATGGTGTAAGGCGGTGATGAGAAACTGCCGCCGAAGATGACATAGGCCTCCCCGAGCAGCGTCGGATGGGGAGGAAAAGTAGGTGCGCCGATGATGATATCATCATATGCGTCACTGTTTACATCCCCACTGGCCACCGCCCAGCCAGAGACATCATAAGCAGCAGCCCCGCAGATGGTGATGCCGGCTGGGGTGGTGCTCAAATCTATGGTATATGGTGGTGATGCGAAGCTGGCGCCGAAGATAACATAGGTCTCCCCTGCAACCGAGCGTGGAGGGTCACCAGGGTCAGCCAAATAGGCACTGATGATTACATCATCATATCCATCGCCGTTCACATCCCCGCTGGCAATAGCCCAGCCACAGCGATCATTAGCATCAGCCCCGCAGACGGTGATGTCGGCTGGAGTGGTGCTCAAATCTATGGTGTAAGGCGGTGATGAGAAACTGTCGCCGAAGATGACATAAGTCTCCCCGGCAGTGTAACGAGGAGGGTCACCAGGGGAAGCCCCACGGGCGCCGATGATGATGTCGTCATAACCATCGCCGTTCACATCCCCGCTGGCCACCACCCAGCCAGACCGATCACCAGCAGCAGCCCCGAAGATAGTGATGTCGGCTGACTCCGTGCTGAGGTCGATCGTTGAAGGCGGTGAGCTGGAACCGAAGATGACATAGGTCTCCCCGGCGCTTGCTCGTGCAGGGTCACCGGGGTCAGCCTCAGAAGCACCGATGATGATGTCCATAAAGCCATCGCCGTTAATGTCCCCATAGGCTACCGCGCTGCCAGACCGATCCTCAGATGCAGCTCCCATAACTCGTGTATCTCCCCACAGCTTATCCAGGTCAATCACCCGCTGAGCAAACAAAACCCCAGACAGAGCAAGGATGAGAACCAGAAAAAACGAAACTGTCAGATAAAATCTTTTATTACACATCTTTACACCCCTTTTAAAAAAGACAAACATAATCGAAGCTCTTCTTTACCCTAAGTGCTATCGTCTTCGTAGAAGATTTGCCTCCTGGCAGAAAGAGATTCATGGGATAAATTGAATGCATAGAAAAGGCTCTGGAAAGAAGAACTCTTGAGAACGTTTTTATCACCCAAACCACCTCTTTTTGTAAAAATACTAAATTACATCTATCAAAATGTCAAAAGAAAAATTAAGTTTATATTTATTATTCTTTTGACTCGATGCGTGCTTTGAGCTCAATAGCTCGGTGGGCGAGATTATGAGCGAGACGGTTCTTTTGGTGCGGAAGGTGGCATATATGGAGGGCGGGGAGCTTTTTCATCAACCGCAAAGCCTGAAGGAAGAGTGGCATGAGGTTGCGGCTTTTCACCTTATAGAGACCCTTTATCTGGTTGACCAGGAGGAGGGAGTCGGAGTAGACCTCCACCCGGGGGTAATTATTTTTTATGGCATACTTGAGCGCGGCGAGAAGGGCCTGATATTCGGCGTAGTTGTTTGTCTTATACCCCAGATATTTATAGCGGGCAGCCAGCTCTTTACCGTCAGCATCGGTGACATAGAAGCCGTAGCCTGCCTCGCCGGGATTCCCCCTGGAGCTGCCGTCTATATAGATACGGATGGTCATTTTCTCCCTCACCCTTTGTGCTTACATCAGCTTGGTAGGGTCAACCACCTCGCCCTCCCGAAGGAAGAGGAAGCGGTTGCAGTTGTCG
>JAOUOQ010000232.1 GCA_029880275.1 Candidatus Aminicenantota bacterium
TCTCGGGGGAGCGAGGGTAGAGGTCAGGGGGGCGGAGAACGTGATCAGGGGTGGTCCTCAAATCTTTGCCTCCAATCACCAGAGCATCTGCGATATACTGGTTCTGGCAGGGTATCTTCCCGTGCAGTTCCGCTGGATAGCCAAAAAGGAGTTGTTCAGAATTCCCTTTATGGGGTGGCACATGTCCCGGGGAGGTTATATACGCATCGACCGTTCCAGCATGAGCCAATCTGCTCGAAGCGTCCGTGAGGCAGCCGCCCAGATACGAGGAGGCAAATCGGTGGTCATCTTCCCCGAGGGCACCCGCAGCCCCGATGGTCATCTCCAGCCCTTCAAGCGGGGAGCCTTTTCCCTGGCAATTTTAGCCCAGGTTCCGGTGGTTCCCATCGCTATAGACGGAAGCCACAAGGTGGTAAGGAAGGGGAGCCTAAGGATTCACCCGGGAAGGATAAGAGTAGTGATAGATAAACCGATTCCCACCAAAGATTACACCATCAAGGATAAAGCCCTTCTTGCGGAGAAGGTGAGGTCTGTCATCCTCAAAAACCTGACCTCCGAGGTCTCCGATACGGTTATGTAGGTCTTTTTTCATTCTAACCGCTCATTGAGATATACGAAAGGAGAAGCTCTTATGGTTAAGAAGGTAGTTAAGACAGATAAGGCACCCTTACCGGTGGGACCCTATTCTCAGGCGATTATTTACGGGAATTTGGTGTTTGTAGCGGGGCAGATTTCTATCGACCCGGCTACTAATACTTTTGTCCAAGGCACCATAGAAGAGGAAGCCCGAAGAGTTCTGGACAACATCAAGGCTATCCTTGAGGAAGCGGGTTCGTCCATGGAGCAGGTCGTGAAGACCACTGTGTTTCTGGCTGAAATAGAAGATTTTGGCAAGTTCAATGAGGTATATCAGCAATATTTTCCCTCCCATCCGCCGGCTCGGAGCTGCATTCAGGCAGGGAGGTTGCCCAAAGGGATGAGGGTGGAGGTGGAGGTAATCGCCCATTTATAAAGGAAGGTCTGCGATTAAAAAAGAGGCTCTCAGAATGCCGTTAGCAAGAGTAGATGAGCTGTTTTATACATCCTTGGAGTCCCCCATAGGTCGCCTCTATTTGGCTCTGACGGACAAAGGAGTCTGCTTGCTTTGTATTGACCGGAGTGAGGAGAAATTCCTCCAGGAGCTCACTGATTCCGGCATAAAAACCCTCCGCCGGGACGACCGCAAGGGAGCATTTGTCACAAGCGAGCTGAAGCGTTATTTCTCCAGAGAGCTTTACCACTTTCAGACGCCCATTAACCTGCTCTGGGGAACACCCTTTGAGCGGCGGGTATGGCAGAAGCTGAGCCGCATACCCTATGGAGAAACCCGTTCCTACCGCGAAGTGGCTGAGTCCGTGGGTGTGCCCCGAGGCTATCGGGCAGTGGGAAGGGCAGTGGGCAAGAATCCCATAGGGATTATTATCCCCTGCCACCGGGTTATGCTCTCAGATGGTGGGCTGGGGGGCTTTGGCGCCGGAGTGGATGTAAAGAGATATCTCCTGAATCTGGAGGGTCACTCCATTTCCCCGTGAGAAATCAGCAATTATGGAGGAGCTGAGACCGGAGAGCCGCAGTCTGACAGAGAAGATTGTCAGGGAGCTACTCTCTATAGAGGAGATGGGGCTGAGGACCAGGGCGCTGGCGGAGAAGCTGAACCAGCTAAATGCGGAGACCATTGCCGAGGTTCTCTGCTACATTTGCCAGAAGTCTTCAAAAGGGGAGAGCAAGTTCAAAGAGCTCCTTTTCAGCTGCTCCGATACGGTTGTTCTGGCAGAGATAATGGGGGAGATAAAGCTTACCTCGGTTCGCCTGATCGCCGGGGATAAGGGCTTCCATGCTGTGGAGCGTCTGCTGAGTAAGCCCTCACCCATCAAGGGTCTCCAGAAACCACCGCCCAGCCAGGATGGGTACTGGCTTGAGGACTACTTTACCATGGGTGAGCGGATGTCACTGGCAAAGGGGCAAGATAGACAGGCACTGGAGCGATTAATGAGCGACCCCCAACCATTGGTGATCCGCCAGCTATTGAAGAATCCTCGCCTCACCGAGCACGAGGTAGTTCGGATAACCGCCCGACGACCCGCCAACCCCAGCGTGCTGGAGGAAATCTATAAATCGCCCCGATGGGTAGGGAGATACGAAGTAAAGGTAGCGCTGGTGCGTAATCCTTATACACCACCTCGGATAGGGATTGCTCTGGTAAATTTCTTACTGCGGAATGATCTTGTTGAGGTAAAGAACGACTCTCAACTTCATCCGACACTGCGGGAAGCTGCCCATGAGCTATTGGAAGCAAAGAAAGGAAAAAGGGAAGGGGAGAGAGAATAGAGTCTACTTCAGAGGGGCATAATACCCCTTTTTAGTGACCGCTTTCAAATCTTTTAGCTTCGGAAGAACGGTTACCTCTCGCCACTGCCCGTTCCAGTTTTTGTTGGTTGGTGTATAGCAGATGATATACTGGCTGCGCAGGTCTTCGCCAATGCGGGCGTAGACCTTTTTTAAGCCTTTGATATCATACAGCAGATAGTACCGCCCCCCGGTCTCCTTAGTCCACTTTCTGAGCACCATCTCGGCAAGGGGCTCTCTCCGCCGCAGCCCGATGGCATAAATGGTGATATCATTTCTCTGAGCCGTATCCAGGACATCGAGGTAGGTATGTGTGCTGGCGGGTCCGCCGCCGAGATATTTGGTATCCACCCCATCGGAAAGAAGGACCACCGCCTTTCGCTCGGGCAGGAAGCGCAATCGCTCTATGGTGGAATAAACGGCATCGTAAAGGGCAGTTCCCCGGTCGGCACGAACCCTGTTGATAGCGTCAATAACATCCTGCAGATTGTTGGTATAATCAACCTGAAAATGAACCCCCTCGTCAAACTCAACCACCATTATTTGGTCTTCCGGCCTTACCGCTGCATTGACGAAGTTGATGGCCGATTCCTGAACCGCCTCCATATCGTTGCTCATGCTCCCACTGCTATCGATGACCAGAGCGATGGTTATTGGCTTATCCTGACGACTGAAGCTATAAATCTTCTGCGGCTTGCCGTCCTCCAAAATGGTGAAATCTTCAGGACCCAGGTCGGGGATATAGCGGTTATTTTTGTCGGTGACTGACACATTAAGGGACACCAGGTGAACCACAGTGGAAAAGTCGGCATCCGATGAAAGAAATGAAGAAGGCAGGGGTGATGGAGCTT
>JAOUOQ010000234.1 GCA_029880275.1 Candidatus Aminicenantota bacterium
GAGGGGGCTCAAATACCTCTATTTCCCGCAGATTGAAGAGTTAGGCTGGATGGTGCATGCGTTCACCACCCGAGTGGGAGGAGTGAGCCCCTTCCCCGCCGATGCCCTCAACCTCAGCTACCTACGGGGCGACAGCAGGGAGAATGTTCAGCTCAACCGTCAGCGCCTGCTGCAAGCGCTGGGAATGGGAGACTGCCCATTGGTCACCCTGAAGCAGCTCCACACCGACAGGGTAATCATGCAGGGAAGCAGAATAGCGGCGGAAGAGCCTGCGGGAGACGCCCTTATAACCGACAAGCCGGGGATTATTTTAGCTATACAGGTAGCCGACTGCGCCCCCATCCTGGTGATAGACAGAAGAAACAGGGTGATTGCAGCGGTACATGCCGGCTGGCGAGGGACCGCTCAGCGGATTGTCACAAAGACACTGCAGGCTATGAAAGCTCACTTTGGCACTATACCTGCTGATTGCCTCCTGGCCATCGGTCCCACCATAGACCGATGCTGCTATGAGGTGGGAAAGGAGGTTATCTCCCTTTACCAAAAAAGCTTCACCGCCTGGAAGGAATTCCTCACTCTAAGCACCTCGGATGAGGGGTATCTCTCGCTATCAAAAGCCAATATCCACCAGATGCGGGAAGTCGGCGTCGCCCCGGAACAGATTCTCTCGGCTGACCTCTGTACCTCCTGTCATGGGGAGCTTTTCTTCTCCCACAGGGGAGAAGGTGGAACCACCGGACGGATGATGGCACTGATGATGATGAAATAGGTCAGGTGTTAGTAGTTGCTCCTGCCGAGATGGACCTCACCCTGGGCGTTTACTCCGCCAAAGGCTTTGAAGCTGAGGATGACGGTGCCATTAGCCTTGAACACCTTGACCTGGGAACTGGCGCCCTCACCATGAGCACAGATTATCTCATCTACTCCATCGTTATCTATATCAGCCGCGGTTATCTGCACATCGCCGTTGGTGTTGCCGCCAAAGCCAAAGGCTAAGAATTGCTTGATTAAGGTGCCATCCTTATCAAACAAACGGACCTTGTTTCCTCCGTTGTAGCCGGTAGAAGCGGCGATCTCCAGGTCAGCATCGGCATCAAAGTTGCCCACCGCCAGACGCACCTCACCGCCAGGATTATCGGTGGAATCGAATGCCTTGAAGGAGTGGATGAGGTTCAGCCAGATGCTATCAAATATCTTCACTGAGGATACGCCACCCTCACCCGTAGCAACTGCTATCTCATCGATTCCATCGGCGTTCAGGTCGATTGCTGCCACATGAACCTCGCCCTGAGCATTGGCAGCACCAAAGGCTTTGAAGCTGGCGATGAGAGTGCCATCGGTCTCAAAGAGCTTGACCCACGACTGCCCCCCTTCGCCCTGGGCGACGACTATTTCCTCAGGGGCATCAGCATCAAAATTCCCTAAGGCGATATGGAGCTCTCCGTTGGTGTTTGCTGCTCCGAAGGCTTTGAAGGTGCTTATGAGGGAGCCATTTACCTCAAAGAACTTCACCCAGGACTTTGCCCCCTCGCCCTGACCGGCGGCAATCTCATCCAGGTTGTCGGCATCCATATCGCCAATGGACAGATGCACCTCACCCTGGCTGTTCACTGCTCCGAAGGCTTTGAAGCTGCCCCAGTCCCTTCCAAGTAGGCTGAACTGTTTTATCCAGCTTTTGCCACCTAGACCGTGAGCGGTGATAATAGCACCACCACCTAAAATGAGGTCGGTCTCACCGGCTTTGGTTCGTCCACCGGGGGAGGCCCTATCGGCTCCGATGATTACATCATCATAACTATCACCGTTGACATCCCCGCTGGTCACCGCGCCTTTATACATATACCATGTATCATCCCCGCAAATGGTGATGTCGGCTGATTGGGAATCCAGGTCTATAGTGTATGGTGGTGATGAGAAGCTCTTGCCGAAGATAGCATAGATTTCTCCGGCATGATCGCCTCCAGGGGGGTCAGCAGCGGGGGCACTTATGATTAAATCATAATAACCGTCTCCATTGATATCCCCGCTGGTTACCGCAGCTCCAACTTGATCTTCAGCGTCATCCCCGCAGACGGTGATATCGGCTAATTGGGTGCTAAAGTCGATAGTAACCGTCCCCGGTATGATGGCTCCAAAGATCACATAAACCTTCCCCGCATTTTGACCTACAGGAGTATCAGCCGACCAGGCACCGATGATTACATCTTCGTATCCATCGCCGTTTACATCCCCGCTGGCAACCTCACGGGCACAGTAATCATCAGTAGAAGCACCACAGATGGTGATGTTAGCTGGAGTGGTGCTCAAATCTATGGTATAAGGTGGTAAGGGGAAGCTGGAGCCGAAGATGACATAGGCCTTCCCCGCTCTGGTACCTCCAGGTGTGTTAGTCAGGGGGGCACCGATGATTATATCATAGTAACTGTCACCATTTATATCCCCACTGGCCACCGCACAGCCAAAACGATCCCCGGCATCAGCCCCGCAGACGGTGATGTCGGCTGATTGGGAGTTCAAATCTATGGTATAAGGTGGTGATGCGAAGCTGTTGCCTAATATCACATAGGTATTCCCGGGGTCAGCCGAACTGACACCTATGATTATATCAGCATACCCGTCACCATTCACATCTCCGCTGGCTAAGGCAGAGCCAGATAAATCACCTGGATTATCCCCGCAGATGGTGATGTCGGTTGATTGGGTGCTCAAGTCTATGGTTGAGGATGGCGAGTCACTTCCGAAAATCACATGAGTCTTACCGGCCCCAATGCCCCCTGGGGCGTCAGCCCCAGGGACACCGATGATGATGTCGTCGTATCCATCGCCATTTACATCTCCGCTGGCTACCGCTTTGCCGCAATTATTCCACTCGTTGCTTCCGTAAACGGTGATATTGGCTGATTGAGAGTCAAGGTCAATAGTTGAAAGGGGTGAGCCGGAGCCAAAAATCACATAGGTCTCCCCGGCGTTAGTTCGTGGAGGGTCACCGGGGTCAGCTCTCCAAGCACCTATAATGATGTCCATGAAGCCGTCGCCGTTGATGTCCCCATGGGCGACCGCATAGCCAGACTCATCCTCAGCGTCATCACCCAGCACGCGCATATCCCCCCATACCTTATCCAGGTCAATAACCCGCTGAGCAAACACTATCCCCGAGAGGG
>JAOUOQ010000233.1 GCA_029880275.1 Candidatus Aminicenantota bacterium
TGGACGATAAGACCCTGGCTACCAACATCCCCGGCATCTTTGCGGGAGGGGATGTGGTCAGCGGTCCGGCTTCGGTGATTGAAGCCATATCTGCCGGAAAGAAGGCTGCGGTTTCCATCCACCGCTATCTGTGTGGAGAGCTTGAAGAGTATCGCTCCGAGCTGGAGAAGGAGGAGGAAGAGCGGAGAGGGAAGGAGGAGGTTTCCGAGCCCGATTGGGCGGAGGTCTATAAGGAGCGGGCACGCCAGAAGCGGGTGAAGGTTCCCGAGCTTCCCCGTGATGACCGGGTTAAGAACTTCGAGGAAGTCAGCCTGGGCTACGGGGAGAAGGAGGCTCAGGATGAAGCCAGCCGCTGCCTGGCCTGCGGCACCTGTGTGGAGTGTATGGAATGCGTTAAAGCCTGCGAGGTGGGTGCTATTGACCACCAGATGAAGGATGAAGTCGTAGAGCTCGATGTGGGAGCTATCGTGGTGGCTACCGGCTACGACCTCTACCCCTTACCCGAGATAGGCGAATACGGCTACGGCAAATACAAAGATGTCATCGATGGACTGCAGTTTGAAAGGCTGCTGTCAGCTTCGGGACCGACGCTGGGGCAGATCAGAAGACCCTCCGATGGTAAGGTCCCTAAAGAGGTGGTGTTCATCAAATGCGTGCGGTCGCGCGACCAGGAGCGAGGGATGCCTTACTGCTCTAAGATTTGCTGTATGTATACCGCAAAGCACGCCATGCTCTATAAGCACCGGGTACACGATGGTCAAGCCTATGTTTTCTATATGGACATCCGAGCCGGTGGGAAGGGCTACGAGGAATTCGTCCAGCGGGCAACCGAGGAGGATGAGGTTCTCTACCTCAGAGGAAGAGTCTCCAAGGTGTTTCAGCATGGGGATAAGATTATTGTATGGGGAACTGATACCCTCACCGGGGAAAAGATAGAAATTGCCGCCGATTTGGTGGTATTAAGCACGGCAATGCTCCCCAATAAAGCCACTGCCGAGCTGGTCAAGAAGCTGAAGGTCCCCACCGACCCTTACGGATTCCTGAACGAAGCCCATCCCAAGCTCCGTCCGGTGGAATTCATTTCTGCGGGACTTTACCTTGCCGGCTGTTGCCAGGCACCCAAGGACATTCCCGAAGCAGTAGCTCAAGCCAGCGGAGCTGCCAGCAAGGTGGTTGGCCTTTTCTCCAGGGAAGAGCTTTTCCACGACCCCGCCGTCACCGGCGTGGACGAGGATCTATGCTGCGGATGCGGAATATGTGTGGAGGTCTGCCCTTACAAAGCCCGGAAGTTAGACACGGAGAAGAAAGTGGTTGAGGTTAATCTCGCCCTGTGCGAAGGGTGTGGGGTGTGCGGTGCTGCTTGCCCCACCGGAGCGGCTCAGCCGAAGAACTTCACCGACAAGCAGATGCTGGAAATGGTCAGCAGCATTTTAAGAGATTAGCCAGTCTGGTTACTCTTAGGGCAAAGTATTTGTTTTATATCTTAACAGGGGTAATCATTAAATAATCAAGGAGGATGACAAAGATGGCTCAAACAACCCAAACCAAAGAAGCCCTTGCCGAAACCAAAGAGACAGGGCTGATTCCCATCTTTATCATGGGGCAAAAATATGAAGTGCCCCCCAGCCTCACCATCCAGAAAGCCCTGGAGTATGCTGGCTATCAGCTCATCAGAGGATGTGGATGTCGGGGTGGAATCTGCGGCGCCTGCGCTACCGTCTATCGGAAACCAGAGAGCTACCGCATAGAGGTCGGCTTATCCTGTCAAACGGTGGTAGAGCCCTACATGTACATCACCCAGATACCCTTCTTCCCTGCCAATAAGGCTACTTATAATATCAACATCCTGGAGCCCACCGGTGAGACAGTAGCCCGGCTCTATCCGGAGATATTCAAGTGCATCGGCTGTAACACCTGCACCAGAAGCTGTCCCATGGATATCGATGTGCTGGACTACATCTCCCAGGCAATTCGGGGGAACATCGCTAAAGCAGCAGAAGAGTCATTCGATTGTGTGATGTGTGGTCTGTGTGCAGCCCGTTGTCCATCCGAGCTGGCCCAGTATCTCACGGCTATCCTCTGCCGGAGGTTGTATTCGAAATATCAGCTTCCCAAGGCTGAGCACCTCGAAAAACAGGTCAAAGCTGTAAAGGCGGGAAAGTTTGAAGCAGACCTACGAGCACTGATGCAGACCAAGGAAGAGCAGCTGAAAACCCTCTATAAGGAAAGAGAGGTAGAGCCCGCCATGGCAGATGAAATGTGGGAGCCCAAGGATAAGAGCCACTTATAACCATATTACTATCTCCCATATAAAAGGAGAGTCAAAATGCCATATCCACCAGAGATGAAAGAGCTGATAAAGAGGGTAGAAAAAACCAGACCCGCCCGGGTAGAGCGTAAAAAGAAGGGTGAGGAGTTTCCACCTATCCCCCTGGAGAAGAGGGGAGAGATGCTGAAAAAATATCATCCGGACTTTATTAAAGGGAACCAACGCCCGATAAAGGTTGGTCCTAACAAGGGGTATGCCATCAGCCATGAGGTGGTCGACCTACTGGAGGCGAAAAGCCGCATTGACCCGAACAAAATAGACCTCTCCACAGCTCATTTTGAGACCGATGTGCTTATCATTGGAGGTGGAGGGGCGGGCAACGCCGCTGCCCTCTTAGCTCGTCAGCAGGGAGCCAAAGTGTTGATAGCTACCAAGCTGCGCAATGGGGATGCCAATACCATGATGGCTGAAGGAGGCATCCAGGCAGCTACCAAGCCGGGGAAAGACTCGCCTTACTTCCACTATCTCGATGTGATGGGGGGTGGGCATTTTAAGAATGACCCCGAGCTGGTGTACACCCTGGTGAGCGAAGCCCCCAAGGTGATGCAGTGGCTGGCAGAGGACTTAGGAGGCATGTTCAGCAAGTTTCCCGATGGGAGACTGAAGTCGATGCACGGCGGGGGAACTTCCCGCAAGCGGATGCACTATGCCGGGGATATCACCGGGGCCGAGATAATGCGCACCTTAAGGGACGAGGTTCAGAACTACCCGGATGGTATCAAGTTATTGGAGTTCTGCCCCGCGGTGGAGTTCCTCCTTAACGAGCATGGACAGTGTGCCGGGGCAGTGCTTTACAATATGGAAACCGAGGAATACTATGTGGTGAAGGCAA
>JAOUOQ010000235.1 GCA_029880275.1 Candidatus Aminicenantota bacterium
GTAATAAATAGAGCATGTCCCCTCCGAGGATACCATACAGGCACCGAGGGGGTTTTCGGGGGTGCACACCCTGCGGAAAAGGGAGCAGTCAAAGGGAGTTTTCACCCCCTTAAGCACGCTGCCGCAAATGCATCCGGGATGCGAGCTGGCTGGCTCCACCTCAACTTCGATGTTCGCTTCGGCATCGTAGTCCCTGTAGCTGTCCCTGATGGTCAGACCGCTGCCGGGGATTATCCCCAGACCTCGCCATTCGGAGTCAGATGTTTCAAAAACCTTCTCCATCAGGGCTAAAGCCTTCGGGTTCCCCTCCTCTTTCACTGCCCGCCGGTATTGATTTTCTACTTGAGGCTCACCATGGCGTATCTGACGGAGGAGCATCCCTATTCCTTCCAGCACATCAAGAGGCTCAAAACCCGCCACCACGCACGGGATATGGTATTGCTGGGACAGGAAACGGTACGCCCCCCATCCTATAATCGTGCTCACATGACCCGGGCAGAGAAAGCCGTCAATCCTGAGCTCCCCGTCCGATACCAATGCCTCCATCGGAGGTGGCATCACCTTATGGGCGCTGAACACCAGATAATTCCTGACGCCCCTTTTTCTGGCTTCCTGAATGGAGACCGCCACCAGGGGAGCGGTAGTCTCGAAGCCAACTCCTAAGAATATCACTTTTCTGTTCCCGTTCTCCTGAGCAAAGCGAAGGGCGTCCAGGGGTGAATAGACAATCCTTATATCCCCGCCCTTAGCTCTCTCCTTCTCCAGGCTGGACGAGGAGCCCGGCACCCGGAAGAGGTCGCCGAAGGTAGCCACGGTAACTCCTTCCAGACGGGCATAAGCTATGGCTTTATCTATGTAATCGGTAGGGGTGACGCAGACCGGACAGCCCGGTCCCGCCAGCAGTGTGACATTATCGGGTATGAGGTCTTTGAGCCCATGCTTGAAGACAGTCACGGTATGAGTGCCGCAGACCTCCATTAAGGTGACCTCCGGACTCCCCTCTGCCAGATGTGCGATGCTTCGGGCTAACGCCCTAGCCAGGCTATTGTCCCGAAATTCGTCGATATACTTCATCACCCTTCCCCGGCCTCCAGCATCTCCCTCAGCAGTCTCAGGGTCTCCTCTGCCTCGCTCTCATCGAGTTTCTGGATGGCAAAACCGGCGTGGACAATCACATAGTCGCCCACCTCAACCCCTTCCACCAGGTAGAGGTTGACCTCCCTCTTAACCCCTCCAGCCTCTACTATCCCCGTGTCCCCCTCTTTTTCCACCACTTTCATAGGAATACCGAGACACATGTCATTACCTCTTCGGAGAAAATAATCAATCCTTAATAATGGCTTGTAAAGCTTTTACCCTTACTAATCCGCACCATAGCTGGCTATTACCGCCTGCCCCAGAGCCAGTCCCCCATCGTTAGGGGGAACCTGGTTGTGGGTGTAAACCTGAAAGCCGAGTTGCTTTAACCTACTCGTCAGATGAGTTAGGAGGTACATGTTCTGGAAAACTCCTCCGCTGAGGGCTACCTTCTCAATGCCGGTCTCCTCCCTAAGCCTCAGGCAGAAGTCAGCAAAAAGCTGAACAAGGGAGTTGTGAAATTTAGCACTGATCACCCCCGGGAGCTCACCCTGGTGTATATCTTCCACTATCCTCTTTATCATCGGAAGCGGGGAGAAGATGGTCAGCGCCCCCTGCTGTTCCATAGGGATGGGATAGTAATCATTCTTCTCGGCTGATATGGTCGCCTCCAGCTCCATAGCGGCTTGCCCCTCAAATCGGATGTAATCCCTGAGCCCCACCAGAGCGGCTACCGCATCGAAGAGCCGGCCACAGCTGGAGGTTAAGGGGGAGTTAATCTTCTGCTCTATCATCTTTATTATGATGTGGCGAGTCCTCTCCGGTATGCGGCTGAGAAGCGACAGCTTGAGGTTTTGGTATTCTTCGCCGTAAGCAGCATAGAGGTAGCTGAGTGCCATCCTCCACGGCTCTCTTATCGCCGCCGCGCCCCCGGGCAAGGGGATATATCTGAAGTGCCCCACCCTGCTTGCCCTGCGAAGGTCAGCCACGAGCACCTCGCCCCCCCATATCCTGCCATCCAGCCCGTAGCCGGAGCCATCAAGGGCGATGCCGAGCACACTTTCCTCCACCCCATTCTCCGCCAGACAACTGGCGATATGGGCGTGATGATGCTGAACCCCGAAAAGCCGCTTCCCCTGGCAGGAAAGGGCGTATTTGGTGCTGAGGTAGTCGGGGTGGAGGTCGTAGGCGATGAGCTCGGGCTCTATCTGCAGGATGCGGGTGAGATGGGCGATTGACTCCTCAAAGAAGCTGAGGCTCTCCAGATTTTCCAGTTCCCCGATATGTTGACTGAGGAAAGCCCGGTTTCCCTTGGTGAGGCAGATGGTATTTTTAGCCTCGGCGCCGCAGGCGAGAATCTGCTTTAGCTCCATAGGAAGGAGTATGGGCTGAGGGACATATCCCCGAGAACGCCTGAATGTAAGCGGCTTCCTCCCCACTAAACGAGCAACTGAGTCGTCGGACCGCAGATAGATGTCCCGGTTGTGCAGGAAAAAGTAATCGGCAATCCCAGCCAATCTCTCCAGAGCCTCTTTATTGTCTATGCAAATCGGCTCTTCGCTGAGATTTCCGCTGGTCATCACCAAGGCGAGAAAGTCCCCCTGAAGTATGAGGTGGTGCAGAGGGGTGTAAGGGAGAAGCAGCCCGAAGCAGGGATTCCGCGGTGCCACATGGGGTGAGATACGGTTCCCCTCCCTCTTCCTGACCAGGACGATAGGATGCTGGGGTGACTCCAGAAGCCACCTCTCCTCCGGGTCTATCACGGCAAACTCCTCTGCCTTGCGGAAATCGGCGGAAATAATTGCCAGGGGCTTCTCCTCCCGGAGCTTTTTCCTCCTAAGGGCGAGCACCGCCTCATCGTTGGTAGCATCGACAGCCAGATGGAATCCTCCCAGACCCTTGATAGCTATAATTGCTCCCTTTTTAAGAAGTGAGATTGTCTCCTTGATGGGGTCAACGCCGACAAGCTCATTTCCCTTGCCGTCCACCAGAAAAACCCGGGGACCGCACTCCCAGCAGGCATTGGGCTGGGCGTGAAAACGACGGTTGTTGGGGTCTTCGTACTCCCTCT
>JAOUOQ010000236.1 GCA_029880275.1 Candidatus Aminicenantota bacterium
CTCCTCAACACCGATGACCCCTTCTACCGGCAGAAGTGCCAATGCAATCGGGTAGCCCTCCAATGGGAGGGTGAGCTGCACTCCTATATGGAACGCTCTCCTGACAGGCTGAAGACCGCTCTCAAGCTGTCGGTGGTGGGCAATGTCATCGACCTGGGGATAAAGGAGAAGGTGGACATTAAAGCTAACTTTGAGGCTATCTTTGCTGAGGGCTTCGTTTTGGACGACTCCGACCATTTGATTGACCTGGTCCATGGACGCAAGAATAAGGTCCTCTTTATCGGAGACAACGCCGGGGAGATTGTCTTTGACAAGGTGCTGGTGAGGGAGCTTCTCGGCTGTAAGAACGAGGTGGTCTATGTGGTAAAAGAGGGACCCATTCTCAACGATGCCCTTATGGGGGATGCGCGGGAGGTGGGGATGCACCGGCTGTGTCGGGTCATCGATACCGGGAGCGACTGGGTGGGGGTGGTGGAGAAACACTCTTCTCCTGAGTTTATGAGGGCTTACCACGAGGCAGACATCATCATCTCCAAAGGTCAGGGAAACTACGAGACCCTTACCGAAATGGATAGAGAGGTTTTTCATATCCTCAAGGCGAAGTGCGATGTAGTGGCCAGAGCCCTGGGCGTCCGCCGGGGGGAGATGGTCTGCAAGTTAGCATAGCCCCCTCTTTTTAATAAGCCTTTAAGCGGTTGACACTATCTTCAATTGTAAAGAAACTCAGTATAAATAGCAGAAGGCAGCGACATTGGAAGGAGAAAGAGAGTCGTCTCAGGGGTTTGAGTCTGTGAAGAAGTTAGGTTTATTCAGCGCCATCATGATTGTGATGGGGGCTATGATCGGCATCGGCATTTTCTCTACTCCCTCCGAGGTGACCAGATATGTCTTCAGCCCGGGGTTTAATCTTCTGGTATGGTGCTTTGGCGGTGGGATAGCCCTTCTGGGTGCCCTCTGCTACGCCGAGCTTGCCGGACTGTTCCCCCGGGTGGGGGGACCCTATGTTTTTCTCAGCGAGGGCTTCACTCCCATGGCGGGGTTCCTCTACGGGTGGACCATGCTCACCACCATCAATACCGGAGCCCTGGCAGCTATTGCCTATGTATTTGCCGAATACCTCTCCTTCTTCTTCCCCCTCACTCCCGTGGGGGTCAAGCTGTGGGCGGTGGGCTGCATTGTCGCCTTTTCGGCGGTGAACTACTTCGGTATAAAGACAGGCGCCATAGCCCAGAATACCTTTACCATGCTCAAAGTGGGAGCCTTGATAGTCTTGATATCGGTGGGTCTGCTGTGGGGAAAAGGGGGAGGGGAGGTGCCGTCGGTGCCCTTCTTATCATATAACAAAGATTACCCTCTGCTGGCCGCCTGGGGGCTGGCGTTGGTGCCGGTGCTCTTCACTTACGGGGGGTGGCAGCATGTGACCTTCGTCGCCGGGGAAGTAAAAAACCCGCGGCGCAACCTCCCCCTGGCGCAGATTACAGGGACCATGGTGGTGGTTGTTCTGTATATCTTGACCAACAAGGTTTTTCTTAGCACCTTGCCGGTGAATGAGATAGCGGGGAATGTGGCGGTAACCAGCCGAGCGGCAGAGGTGTTGATGGGGGGAATAGGAGCCCGCTTTATCGCCGCAGCGGTGATAATCTCATGTCTGGGGGTAGTCAATGTGCTCATAATGGCCCCCACCAGAATCTACTATGCCATGTCCCGGGATAGACTGTTCTTTCGAAAGATTGCCGCCCTTCACCCTAAATATCAATCACCCCATTATGCCATCATCTTGCAGGGTCTGTGGGCGATAATCCTCATACTGTCCCGCACCTTTGGCGGGCTGCTGGAGTATGTGGTCTTCGGCGACTGGATATTCTTTGGACTCACCGCAGGTACACTGCTCGTATTCCGCCAGAAGTTGCCCCAGGCACCCCGTAGCTACCGGATGAGAGGGGTTCCGGTCTTGCCGCTGATATTCATTGGAGCGGCTGCTTTTGTGGTGGTCAATACCTTTGTGATGTCGTTTTTTAAATCTTTGATAGGGGCGGGGATAATATCCCTGGGCATCCCTGTGTATCTTTACTGGAGGAGGAAATGAAGTTCGATAGGATAGTCTATATGGAGTGGGCAAAGAGGGAATCGGCTGCTCACTACAACCTGGCACGCAGCGGCGCCAGGAAGCTGAAGACAAATGAGCTCCCCTTCACCAGGGAGGATATAGAGCTTACCAACATCAGCCCATACGGCTTCGAGCCCTTGCGCGAGGCGATTGCCCGATACGCTGGAGTGAAGAAAGAACAGGTAGCCACTGCCCAGGGGACCTCTATGGCGAACTTCCTCGCCTGTGCCGCTCTGCTGGAGAGAGGGGACGAGGTGATTGTGGAGAGGCCCGCCTACGAGCCGCTGGTCAGAGTGCCGGCATGCTTTGAGGTGGTCATCAAGCGCCTGCCCCGCCGCTATGAGAACGATTTTCAGCCCGATGTGGGTGAGCTCCGCAAGCTGCTATCTCCGAAAACCAGGCTGGTGATACTCAGCGACCTGCATAACCCCTCGGGGGCGAAGCTCCACCCGGAGATTCTGGCGAAGATAGGGAGGGAAGCAGCAGAGGTGGGTGCGTGGGTGCTGGTGGACGAAATCTATCTGGAGTGCCTCTACGACGAGAGACCGAGCAGTGCACTGCTGCTGGGGGAGAATTTCATGGTCACCTCCAGCCTGACCAAAGCCTATGGACTTGATGGTCTAAGATGCGGCTGGCTGCTGGGGGCTGAGGAGATAGTGAAGAGGGCTTATTATATTTATGACTTTCTTGGAGTTATAGGGAGTTCTCCAGCTGAGTGCCTGTCGGTGCTCGCCTTTAAACATCTCGGGGAGCTGCAGAAGAAGTATAAGCCGATGGTAAAGCGGAACCTCTCGTTAGTGAGCGACCTGATTAATGAGCATCAAGCCCTTGAGTGGAGCAGACCCCCGGGCGGGCTTATCGGCTTTGTGCGGTTGAAGGGTCTTTCGGTGGAGAAGCTGGCAGAGCATCTGATGAGGCGATACCGCACCTCCATTGTGCCGGGGAGGTTCTTCGAGGAGCCGGAGTTTTTCCGCCTCGGCTTCGGAGGGGAAAGCGAGATAGTAGAGCAGGGTCTGCAGAACCTCCG
>JAOUOQ010000237.1 GCA_029880275.1 Candidatus Aminicenantota bacterium
ATGAGCACCAACAAATATATTTTGTATGCCTTGAGGAATGGTCAGATGAGATAAAAGAGGCAGGAAACCACAAAGAGATGTGGCACCGAGAAATGAAGGATAGAGGTCTCAGGGTGAAGCTCGCCGCAGACGAAAATGGGCAGGTGGGGGGAATGATTGAATATATGCCCATAGAATATGGCTTTGCCGAGGGCTCCAACCTCTATTTTATAAACTGCATCTGGGTTCACGGATATAAGCAGGGGCGAGGAAACTTTCAAAAGAGAGGTATGGGAAAAGCCCTTTTGACAGCCGCCGAAGATGATGCCAAGGCTTTAGGGGCAAAAGGAATGGCGGCATGGGGTATCTCACTCCCCTTTTGGATGAAGGCTTCCTGGTTCAAGAAGCACGGCTACAAAAAAGTAGATTCACAGAGGGGATTGGTATTGTTATGGAAGCCTTTTTCCAGTGATGCGGTACCGCCGCAGTGGATAAGAAAGAAATACACACCGGAACTCACACCAGACAAGGTTACCGTGACATCCTTTATCAATGGTCAATGTCCCGCTGGCAATATGCTGCACGAACGGGCGAAAAGAGCTGTGCACGAGTTTGGCGATAAGGTCATATTTCGCAGCATCAACACCAATGATAAACAAGCGATGCGTCAATACGGGGAAAAAGACTCGTTATACATAAATACTAAAAAACTATCCCCAGGACCACCACCCTCATATGAGAAAATAAAAAGACTGATCGCCAAACGGGTGAGAAGATTATAGCCATAAAATGTAGGCTGCTGAACAGCTAAGGTCAAAAAGCACACCACATTACGAGAATAGGAAATACGGACCGCATCCTATAGAGGACTTTTAGGGCTGTTGCTCAACCTCATCGCAGTTGTCCTGCTGTGGAGGATAGTAGCTCATAAGCAAAGCGGAAAATAACAGAGGGTAAGGGGTCACGCGCTCCCGCATCTGCTCCCGCCTATAATGTGAAATTTATACAC
This sequence comes from Candidatus Aminicenantota bacterium, assembly GCA_029880275.1. Lineage (GTDB taxonomy): Bacteria > Acidobacteriota > B3-B38 > Guanabaribacteriales > B3-B38 > Guanabaribacterium. Next base: position 989 of record JAOUOQ010000237.1, read on the forward strand.
CGCCGGGCTCGCCCATATGTTTATTGTGATTTAGATTAACAATAGAAATTTATTGAAATTTTATCTATCTATATGTAGTATAATATGTGAAACGAGACTTGGTGATAAAAGCTCATTATTTATAAGCCAAAAAAAGAGGAGCATATAAAGAACTATAGAAAAAGGGGGGATGAATTATGGATTCAGAGATTATCCCCGATGCCGAGTTGGATTGTGTCGGCTACTACTGCCCCATGCCCATTGCCATGACCAAGGAGGAAATAGATAAAATCGCGGTGGGACAGGTGCTGAAGGTGGAAGCGGATGACCCCGCGGCAGAGGAGGACATCAAACGCTGGGCAAAAAGGACCGGACACGAGATTCTGAAATTTGAAAAAAAAGGCACCATAATGACTTTCTTTATAAGAAGAACGAAATAAGAGGATTAGATTAAAAATAGGCCAAGGAAAATAGGGGGTAAAAGATGAACGGTAAAAAATCGATTCTTTATGTACAGACAAGCGATGCACCGGAAAGACAATATTCTCCTCTGGTCCTGGCACAAACCGCCAGGGCAATGGACATTGACGCAAAATTGTACTACCTGGGTCAGGGGTTAAAAATACTGCGTCCCGGTGCAGCCGAAAAGATAAAGCTGGGGAACTTCCCGAGCTTGATGGAAGTAATGAAAATTACCCTTGAAATGGGAATTGAAATTTATGTCTGTGAGGCATCAAAACAGATGCTGGGCTGGGAAAAGGTTGACTTAATCCCGGGGGTAAAAATAGTGGGCGCTGCGACCCTGAACGACCTGGTGCTGGAAGCTGATGCCACCATGTGGTTTTAGAGGTGCGGCTATGGAAAGGATATATTTAGACCACGCATCCTCAATGCCCATTGACCCCCGGGTAGTAAAGTTCGCAGAAATGTACCTTGAAGGTACCTTCGGAAACCCTTCGTCACTCCATTCAGTAGGATTAGCGGCAAGAAGAGCCGTTGAAGAGGCCAGGAAAAAAATTGCCGAACTTATTAACGCCGAGAATGAGACCTTCATCATCTTTACCTCCAGCGCCACCGAAGCCAACAACCTGGCTATCAAGGGAACCGCGCTCAGGAACATAGACAAAGGCAAAAAGGTCGCTGCCAGCGCAATAGAGCATATATCAGTGCTCAATCCCATGAAAGAGCTTCAGAAAAGCGGTTTTGAATTCTCCATTATACCAGTTGACTCCACCGGTATGGTAGATATGAAAAAGCTCAAGGAGCTGGTGACCACAGACACCACGGTGACCTCGATTATGTACGCCAACAATGAGATAGGAACCATAGAGCCTATCAGGGAGATAAGTGCAATAGTCCACGAAAAAGGCTCATATCTGCATGTGGATGCCGCAGCCGCCGCAGGGCGCATACCGATAGATGTCCAGAAAGACGGCATCGACCTGTTAACGCTGTCATCCAACGACCTTTACGGACCCCAGGGCGCCGCCGCATTGTATATAAAACCTCGTTTAAGGCTCCAGCCCATCATGCCCGGGGGTGGGCAGGAACGCGGACTCAGGTCCGGCACGGAGAACCTGTTCGCCATTGCCGGAATGGGAGAAGCGGCAAAGATTGCCGGGAAGGAAATGCCTCGGGAAAGCGACCGACTCAGAGCGATAAGGGACAAACTCATCGACGGGATAAAGAAGATTGACGAAGCCTATCTCACCGGGCATCCTACTCAAAGGCTTCCTCACCATGCGAGCTTCCGCTTCAGCCGCATAGAGGGCGAGAGCATCCTGTTGAATATGGATACCATGTACCACATACAGGTATCCACCGGGTCAGCCTGCACTTCCCGGACGCTGGAGCCCTCGCATGTGCTGTTGGCCATAGGTTTGAAACACGAAGAAGCCCATGGTTCCATGGTCATGACCCTGGGGCGGTCAAATAGCATGGAGCAAATTCCTATGGTCATTAAGGCGGTAAAGGGAACGGTTCAAAGGCTGAGGGAACTTTCGCCGCTATAACATAAGAAAGGCGATTTACATGGAACAGATAGGGTATAGCAAAAAGGTAATGGAACACTTTATGAACCCCAAGAATGTGGGCGCCATCGAAAACCCCGACGGCTACGGTAAGGTGGGGAATCCCGTCTGC
>JAOUOQ010000038.1 GCA_029880275.1 Candidatus Aminicenantota bacterium
AAGGGGCGGAGAGAGGGCGGTGCTTTCAAAGGCGAGCCTGGCTGCCACATGGCAGGCAGCCTGTATATCTTCCAATGGGGCTTCGGCGGGGATTATTATGGTGGCTTTCACACAATCGACCACTTCATCACCATTAGTATCCTGGAGTATGACACCCGGCTCGAAGACCTCGGATAAACTGGTCAGCCTTTTGCTCAGCTTATTTGGAGGTGCGAAGCCGACTAAAAAGGATATAGTTGTTATTATGAAGATAAGGAAGAATAGCCGGTCTGATTTAAAGATAATATCTCTCTTCATGATTAACCCCCTTTATTAAGTTTCTATAGTTGCCATGGGCAATGCTATGAATCCCTCTTCGGAAGATGTACCTCTCTGGCATAGATGAAGCTCTTCATGCTACCAGCCTAAGGAATAGAAGATGAATCCCACCAGCAGTCCAAAGGCGAGGTTGAAGAGCTTGATGATGATAGAGTCTTTAACGGTATAAGAGAGCAGTGGTAAAAGACCGTGCCCATCCTGGACAAAGGAGCTGGTGAGCAGAACGGAGAATGGCACTACCCCTCGGGCGAACATCATGACAAAGATGAGATGGGGTCCCGACTCTGGCAGAATGCCCACCAGCCCGCTTATGAGAAGCACCCATACCAGGTGAGTCTTGATAAATGCTTCCAGATTCCAGTAGTTGAGGGCGACCTCCAGGGCAAATAACACCACAAAGGTCCATAGAAAAACTCGTATAAGATGCCGTTTAATGATATGAGACCAGATATGTTTGGTCAAGTAGTGCTTGAGGGACTCTTTTTCGGGATGGAATTCGTGGAGGGGACATTCCGGGCTGGGCTTAAACTTAAACTGGGGAACCAGCTTATCGGTCAGCCAGCTGAAAAAAAGCCCCAAAACAAACAAGAGGGCGAACAACATCAGCGCTTTTCTGGGAAAGAGGGATAACATGACGAAAGCCTCATCACCTGAGGTGGCGATCATTGCCCCTACTATAGCTCCAAAGGATATAAGCCCATGGACGTAGAGGCTCACTGTCATAAAAGAACCGGCGCATCCCGGGGAAGCACCTAAAAACGAGGAAGTCACATATTGCCGCCACTGTCCCCCTTTTAACAAACCTTTTAGTTTCCCCTTGGTGGCTACATTAATATAATCTACCATCACCATCATAACGAAGACCAGAGCAACAATGGTGAGCGACTCTTTCAGCAAGCCCGCAATGTCCAGCATCTCGCGCCTCCTTTATTAAGTACCTGGGCAGTTAACTACTCAAACATCCTTCCATTTGGTTGGAGAGATTCGCACTGCTGAACGCACTTTGCTCCTTTTCCGACCTTTTTAGCATTATGCTAATCGAAGTCCCGCCGTTGAATGGGATAAAAATATCCTTTGCGGGCTATTAAATACCTTTTGGTAGTAAGCGGCTCCCAAGATGGCTTTTGGGGGTTTAGTCCGAAAGGTTATTTGAAGAGATGAACCGGACGCAATTTTTCCCATCTCTTTTTGCATTATATAGGGCTTTATCAACCAGCTCTACAAGAGCGCTGGGTGATTTGGCCTGCGGTACCTCGTTGGAGGTTACCCCCAGGCTGATGGTTAGTCTTAAGAGTTCATCAGCATGCCGGAATGCGTGTTCTTCTATCAATTTCCTTAGCTTTTCGGCTATCTTTATGGAGTTGTGGAGGTTTGAGTCGGGAATAAGAATTACAAATTCTTCACCTCCATAGCGGGCTAAGTAGTCGCTTCGGCGAATCGAGCGTCTGATTAAATCGGCTAATTCCCTGAGAATTTTATCACCGACAGGGTGTCCATACAGGTCGTTAATCCGCTTGAAATTGTCTATATCAAACAGGATGCAGGAGAGCGCTCGCTCGTATCTCTCTGCTCTATCCCATTCCTTTTCCAGCATCAATTGGAAGAACCGATAATTATAGATTCTGGTCAGCTCATCGGTGATGGAGAGTTCGGTTAATTTTATGTTGAGCTCCTCTAACTGTCTGCTTTTTGTTACCAGCTCGGCCAGTAACTTCTGGTTCTCTTTTTGTAATCGGTACTTGCTGCGGGCATCTTTTAATATGAAGGGAAGCAAATCGAGGTGACCGAGATCTGGTTCTTTTACTACATAGTCGTAAGCACCCTTTTTCATCGCCTGAACTACCGTCTTCTCATCTCCGAATCCGGTGATCATTATCACCGGGGTATCAATCCCCCTGTTTGCTAGTTCGTCCAGCAAATCCAGGCCTGATATGCGGGGCATTGAGTAGTCAGATATTATCACATCGTAAGTGCTGGTAGATACCTTTTCCAGGCATTCTTCGGCAGAAAGGGCACAGTCAACAGTGAGACCTTCTTTCTGCAGCCGCTCCTGGGTCAATTCTGCGTGGCTTTCATCATCGTCTACAATCAGTACTTTCATCTCTCCATCTCTAAAAGACAGGCAAGAGGATGCTATTCGTCGAGTTCATCTATGTTATATTATTCTCCCCTTAAATTATATGGGGAAAAAAGAGAAAAAACAAGAGATAATCGGGCAGTGTTCAAGCAGAAAGGGATTAACTTTTTACAGGGGGATGGATTGCGGGGCGTCTGGGAGGGGGTTTTCGCATAATAAATGAATTTTCCCCTTGACAATCCCTGAGCAATATTGTAGTATTTTTAGCTGTTTCTCATCTGAGGGTAAGGGATCGTTCTTTAAACCTTACGAAAGAAAGCAGAAATGCCAGTTGATTTTCTCCCAATATTAATACTTCTGATTCTATCTGCTCTAATGTCTGGTGGGATGGTTTTTTTGTCCCATTTGTTCGGACGGAAGGAGCCCAATCCATCGAAGTTATCCCCTTATGAGTGTGGGATTCCGCCTTTTAGTGACGCCCGCCTGAGATTTTCAGTCAAGTTCTTCTTAGTAGCTATGTTGTTTATTATCTTCGATTTCGAAGGGGTTACAATCTACCCTTGGGCGGTTATCTTCAGGGAGCTGAGCCTGTTTGGTCTGGTGGAGATGGGGGTCTTTCTGGGAATTCTGCTGATAGGTCTGTTATATATTTGGAGAAAAGGGGCTTTACAATGGGATTAGAGAGCCGTTTCGGGGATAATATTCTTACCACGGTAGCCGATAAGTTTATCAACTGGGGGCGGAAGAACTCCCTGTGGCCCCTCACCTTTGGGACCGCCTGCTGTGGGATTGAGCTTATGAGCACCATAGCCTCCCGCTACGACATCTCCCGCTTTGGAGCTGAGGTAATCCGTTTCTCTCCTCGGCAAGCAGACCTGTTAGTGGTAGCCGGAAGGATAGTCATCAAGATGGGACCGGTTCTTAAGAAGATATACGACCAGATGTTGGAGCCCAAATGGGTGATGGCGTTAGGTGCCTGTGCTACCTCTGGGGGAGTGTTTGATACCTATGGGGTTATTCAGGGCATCGACCAATTTATTCCGGTAGACATCTATGTTCCCGGCTGTCCTCCCCGACCCGAGGATATATTGAATGGGTTGCTCAAGCTCCAGAAGAAGATAGAGCGAGACACGGTATTATACCGGGAGAGATAGAAATGGATTCTATGGAGGGAAATCTGGCGCTTGCCAAACTAAAGGCTACCTACCCGGACTCCATTCTCGAGACTAAGGAGTTCAGGGGGGATATTACCGTTACTATTAAAAAGGAAGACCTCCTGTCAATTATGCAGTTCCTCAAAGATGACGAAGAGCTCAAGTTCAACCACTTAGCCAGCATCAGCGGGATTGACTATCTGAAAATGGAAGATGTTGAAGGTAGGCTGGCAGTGGTATATCATCTTTACTCCTTTAAGAACAGCCGCCGTTTGGCTATTAAGACCTTTGTATCCGAGGATTCTCTGGAAATAGATTCGGTCTATTCCTTGTGGAAGACGGCAGATTGGCAGGAGAGGGAAATATACGACCTTTTCGGCATTACCTTTAAGGGGCATCCGTTATTAAAGAGAATATTTCTCCCTGAAGATTTTGAGGGACATCCCCTGCGCAAGGATTATCCCCTTAAGGGGCGGGGCGAGAGGTCAAGGTTTGATTACGAAGAGAGGTAAAGCGCTGCTATGGCGGACGAGGTAAAAGAGATACTCACCGAGCGGATGGTTATTAATTTCGGACCATCCCATCCAGCTACTCATGGGGTTTTTCGCAACATCTTAGAGCTGGACGGAGAAAGGATACTTGATGCGGAGGTGGAGATAGGTTTCCTGCACAGCGGGTTTGAGAAGCTGGGTGAGCATCGGACTTATAATCAATTTATCACCATTGCCGACCGTATGAACTACCTCTCCCCTTTGAGCAACGACATCGGCTATGCGCTGGCGGTGGAGAAGCTCCTCGGCATTGAGGTTCCTCCGAGATGCCAATACATAAGGGCAATAATGTGCGAGTTGAATCGGATTGCCGACCATCTGGTCAGCGTCGGGATGCATGCGGTGGATATTGGGGCTATGACTGTTTTCCTCTACGCTTACAAGCAGAGGGAGATAATCTACGACATTCTGGAGTTTGTCACCGGCTCCCGGATGAATAACTCCTATCCGCGGGTCGGAGGATTGGTGTCTGATGTCCCTGAAGGGTTTGAGGAGAAGGTGAAAGATTTCGCTGACCACTTCCTCCACACCGTGGACGATATTGAAAGACTGCTTACCAGGAACCGCATCTGGGTCGACCGGAATAAGGGAATTGGAGCAATCACACCTGAAGAGGCTATCTCCTGGGGTCTCACGGGACCCATCCTTAGGGCGGCGGGGGTAGAGCGGGATATCCGCAAAGCCGAGCCTTATTCCTCTTACGACCATTTCGATTTTGAGATTCCGGTGGGAGTGAGGGGTGACAGCTACGACCGATATCTTGTGCGAATGGAGGAGATGCGCCAGAGCAACAGAATCATCCAGCAAGCCATTGCCAATCTCCCCGGTGGTGAGGTCAATGTGGACGACCCCAAAATAATCCTTCCCCCTAAAGAGAGGGTTTACCACAGCATAGAGGGATTAATCCACCATTTCAAGCTCATTATGGAAGAGCATGGCTTCCAAACACCTAAGGGGGAGATATACTCCGCAACAGAAGTCCCCAACGGAGAATTGGGCTTTTTCATCATCTCCGATGGGACCAACAAGCCCTATCGCATCCATGTGCGAGCCCCTTCCTTTATCAACTACTCCGTCTTCCCTCAGTTGGTCAAGGGGCATATGATCTCGGATGTGGTAGCCATCATAAGTAGCCTCAATATCATAGCCGGCGAGCTGGACCGGTAAGAAAAATCGGCAGAGTAGAACACTTGCAGTGAGGATGAGATGACGGTTGAATTTTCACCACAAGCAAAGAGAGAATTTAAGAAGACCCTGGCACGCTATCCCCACAAGGAGGCAGCTCTGCTTCCGGTGCTGCATTTAGCCCAGCGGGAATTTGGAGTTCTCTCTGACGAGGTTCTGGAGCAAGTTGCCGAATTGATGGATTTGCCCTTCAGCCGTGTCAAAGGTGTGGTAAGCTTTTATACCCTCTATAACACCAGAGAGGTAGGACGGCATGTAATAAGGATCTGTCATACCCTTTCCTGTGCTCTTAATGGCGGCGAGGAGGTTATAGAGCATATTAAAAAGCGCCTTCATATAGAGGTTGGGGAGACCACCCCCGACAAGAAGTTCACTCTGTTAGAGTGTGAGTGTCTTGGCTCCTGTAATACCGCTCCTGTTATGCAGATAAGCGACCGCTACTATGAAAATTTGACCCTGCAGCAGGTAGATCAGATACTCGACAGTCTGGAATAAGAAGACCGATGGAAGATAAGATACTTCTGAAATATATCGATGTCCCCGATATCCAGAAAATAAAGGTCTATCAGAAGCACGATGGCTACCAGGGGTTGGCAAAAGCCCTCAAGAAGCACAAGCCAGACGAAATAATTGAGCTGGTCAAGGCTTCGGGGCTGAGGGGGCGAGGTGGAGCAGGGTTCCCGGCGGGATTAAAGTGGAGCTTTGTCCCCAAAGACTCAGGGAAGGATGTGTACCTCTGCTGTAATGCCGATGAAGGTGAGCCGGGAACCTTTAAGGACCGTCTCCTCATGGAGAAAAACCCTCACCAGCTTATTGAGGGGATAGCCATTACCGCTTATGCGGTTAACTGCCATCAAGCATATATTTATATCCGTGGTGAGTTCTCTCAGGCGATGAAGGTGTTGGAGCAAGCCATTGCGGAAGCTTACGAGCATAATTATCTGGGAAAGAACATCCTCAAGCAGGGCTTCCATCTGGAGCTCTCGCTCCATCCAGGGGCAGGCTCCTATATTGCCGGGGAGGAGACCGGCTTGCTTGAGTCCCTGGAGGGGAAGCGAGCGGAACCCCGCCTTAAACCGCCATTTCCCGCTTCCGTGGGATTGTTTAAGGGACCTACGGTCATCAACAATGTGGAGACCCTCTCCAATGTTCCCCATATTATCATGAGAGGACCAGAGTGGTTTAAGGGCTTTGGCACAGAGAAAAGTACCGGAACCAAGCTCTTCTGCCTCAGCGGGCATATAAATAAACCGGGAGTTTATGAGCTCCCTATGGGAATTCCCCTGAAGGAGCTTATCTTCAACTACGGGGGTGGGATAATAGGGGGGCGGAAGCTGAAGGCGGTGATACCCGGCGGCTCTTCAACACCGGTGCTTACTGCCGACCAGGTAGATGTCGCTATGGATTTTGAGTCCATTCAAGCTGCCGGGAGCATGCTCGGCTCGGCAGGGGTTATTGTGATGGACGAGACCACTTGTATGGTTGATGCCCTGGCTAACCTGACACGCTTCTATTCCCATGAGTCCTGCGGGCAGTGCACCCCGTGCCGCGAGGGTGTCAGCTGGATGGCCAAGATAGTACGCCGCATTGAAGACGGCAAAGGGTTAGAGGGTGACCTCGAACTATTACTTGATATCTGCGATAATATCAGTTTTAAGACTTTATGCCCCATGGGGGACGCTGCTATAGGTCCCGTAGTCAGCTTTATTACCAAATTTCGCTCCGAATTTGAAGACCATATCCGCCAGGGAAGGTGCCCCATAGAGAAGGATAAGAGTATAAAGGTCAGAGGCTGATGGCCAACATAAAGATCGACGGTAATGAGCTTCAGGTGCCGGACGGGATCACTATCCTCGAGGCGGCTGACATCGCCGGGATAGAAATCCCTCATTTCTGCTACCATAAGGAGCTGAGCATCAGGGGCAGCTGTCGTATGTGTCTGGTGGAGGTGGAGAAGACGCCCAAGTTGGTCCCCGCTTGCTCCACCACTATCAAGGATGGGATGAATATTTTCACCAGCTCGGAGAAGGTGATTAAGAATCGTAAGGGAGTATTGGAATTCTTTCTTATCAATCACCCTCTCGATTGCCCCATCTGTGACCAGGCAGGGGAGTGCACCTTGCAGGACTATGTGTATAAGTATGGCTCTGCCGTGAGCCGATTCACTGAAGAAAAAGAGCACTTCGAGAGAAAGAAAGAGATAGGTCCTCATGTGCTGCATTATTCTGAGAGATGCGTCCTGTGCGGAAGATGCATTCGCTTCTGCGAGGAGATTTCAGGGACCCATGAGCTGGCGAGATTCAACCGGGGCATTCGCTGCGAGGTAGATGTTTTTCCGGGTAAAAAGCTGGATAACAAGCTCTCCGGTAATATAGTCAACCTCTGCCCGGTGGGGGCTATGGTCAGCAAGGAATTTCTGTTCAAGTCGCGGGTTTGGTGGCTGACTCACACCGAGAGCATCTGCCCTCTCTGCAGTCGGGGCTGCAATATTGAGATAGACAGCCGGGATAACAGAATATTGAGGGTGAGACCTCGCCCCAATCCCGAGGTCAACAGCCAGTGGATGTGCGATGATGGGCGTTTCGGCTGGAGCTTTGTCCATAGGGAAGACCGGCTGACCTCGCCCTTGGAAAGGGAAGGGGAGGAGTTGGTCCCCATCAACTGGGCTCAGGCAATAAGTCTGGTAAAAGAGAGGCTGAGCTTTATAATAAGCAATTTTGGGAGGGAAGCCGTAGCAGCTATTGCCTCCCCCTATCTCTCCAATGAGGATAACTATCTGCTGAGGGTGCTGCTGCATTCGGTCATTCGCTCGCCCTCCATGGCGGTATACCAGGCAGCTCAAATGGAAGAGCAGATAGTATTCCCCTCCGGTTTTACCATTGAGGCTGATAAATCACCTAACCTCGTCGGTGCGCAGGATGTGATGACCGTAGATGGTAAGAAACCAATAAGCCATGGCAAGCTGCTTAAAAAAGTCGCCAGCGGCGAGGTCAGAGCACTCTATATTTTGGGCGGAGTTCCCAGAATCTCCCTGCCGGTTGACGAGCGGGAGATGCTGAGGAAGGTAGATTTCCTGGTAGTCCACAATTACGCCCCCTCGGAGCTGACCGAGTGGGCAGAGGTGGTTCTCCCGAACCTCACCTTTGCCGAAAGGGAGGGGACCTTCACTAACTTCCAGGGAAGAGTGCAGCGGTTAAAGCCAGCACTGCTCCCCCCGGGGGAAGCCAAGGCGGACTGGGAGATTTTGCAAGAAGTTTGTCAGGCGATGGGAGGGGAGATGAGTTACCCCTCGGTGGAGAAGGTCTTCGAGGAGATTGCGGGAGCAATACAGGGCTATAAAAGTCTTAGCTATAAGGACCTCGGCACTCAAGGTAAAGTAAAAGGTTAGCAGATAAGTTTTATGTTCAGAGCGGTGATAAAATGAGTCCCTTTTGGATAGACCTGATAATAATTCTGATTAAGGTTATCGTAGTGATAGGAGCTCTGCTGGGGGGTGTGGTAGTGATGGTGGTGGTAGAAAGGAGAGGGGCGGGCTTCATCCAGGAAAGGCTGGGACCCAACCGTGTGGGACCATGGGGGTGGCTTCAACCGATAGCTGATGGGATAAAGCTTTTCTTTAAGGAAGAATTTGTCCCCGCCCAGGCTCATAAGCTGCTCTACCTGGCAGCTCCTGCATTCTTTATGTTCATTGCCTTTGTCACCTTTGCCGTGATACCGTTCGGGGATAAGATCGAGCTTTTTGGGAGGACCATTCAATTACAGATAGCCGATGTCAATATAGGTATCCTGTACATCTTCGCCTTCGCCTCCCTGGGGATTTACGGGATTGTCATCGGAGGCTGGGCATCAAATAATAAGTTCTCTCTGATGGGAGGGGTTCGTTCGGCGGCGCAGATGATAAGCTACGAGGTGGCTCTGGGGCTTTCTATCATCGGGGTTCTCATGATTGGTCAATCACTGCGGCTCAACGATATAATAGGAGTGCAAACCCAATACTGGAGCTATCTCCCACGATGGAATATATTTATTCAGCCTTTAGGCTTTCTTATCTTCTTAATTGCTGCCATAGCCGAGGTAAACCGTATCCCCTTCGACCTGTGCGAAGCAGAGCAGGAGTTGGTGGTGGGCTACCAGGTGGAGTACGGAAGCATGAAGTTCGCTATGTATTACTTAGGGGAATATGCCAATTTGATAACCTTCTCCGCCTTGATAGTGGTTCTCTTCTTCGGGGGGTGGCATATACCATGGATAGAGGGGCTTACTATCCATCCCTTGCTGTTAGCTCTTTTGCAAGTGGGCGCCTTTGTGGTGAAGGTCTTCGCTTTTCTCTGGTTTTTTGTATGGGTGAGGTGGACCTTCCCCCGCTTCCGTTACGACCAGTTGATGAGGTTTGGCTGGCTGGTGCTTCTCCCTCTGGCTATTTTTAACATACTTGCCACCGGAGTGGTGATGGTCTTAATCCCCTGAGTCAGGAGTATATAGGTAAATGCGGGTAGTAACACCAAAGATGAGCTTGATAGACCGGATATATATCCCCGCTCTAATTAAGGGGCTATATACCACTATCAAGCACTTCTTTATGCGCAGGTTCACTCAGGAATACCCCGAGGAGAAGCGGAAACCCTTCCCTCGCTATCGGGGGCTGCATCGCCTTAATAAGGACCACCTGGGAAGGGTGAAGTGCGTAGCCTGTTATATGTGCGCTACTGCTTGCCCCTCAAAATGTATTGAGATTGAAGCAGACGAGGCTCCCTGGAAGGACCGGGAGAAGTATCCGGTTAAGTTTGAGATAAATACCCTGCGTTGCATCTTCTGCGGCATGTGCGAGGAGGCTTGTCCGGAGCTGTCCATTCAGTTGACCCACATTTATGAGATGGCTGATGTCACCCGGGAGGCTTTCGTTCGCCGCAAGGATGACTTGCTGGGGACCAATGAGTTCTGGGTGTTAAAGGAATATTAGCCTTTAGCCGGGAGATAGGGAGTAATGGAATTAGTCCTGTTTGTGATATTCGGAGCGGTAGCAGTGGCTTCGGCTATTATGGTTATAGTAAGCAGAAATGCCGTGGTAAGCGCCCTGTTTCTCATCCTCACCTTCTTCTGTCTGGCAGGGCTGTATGTGCTGCTTAATGCCCAGTTCATTGCCGCCCTGCAGATTATTGTGTACGCCGGGGCGATAATGGTGCTGTTCGTGTTCGTGGTCATGCTCTTGCGCACCGGAAAAGAGGCGAGGAGGGGCTACCGCTTGATATTTCAAAAGTCTATCGGAATGATTTTCGTGGTGCTATTTTTACTTTTACTCGGGTCCATTACTCTTATGGTTGCCGTTACCGGGATGCGAGGTCCCTATACCGCTGAGGCGGTGCGTAATATTGGGAATACTCAGGCATTTGCATCGGTGCTGTTCACCGATTATCTCTACCCATTTGAGATAATTTCGGTGCTCTTGCTGGTGGGAATAATAGGAGCGGTGGTGTTAGCCAAGAAAAAGCGTTAAAGGAGGTTATGGATGGTTCCTCTCTCGTATTATCTTCTTCTGAGTGCTGTGCTATTCTCCATTGGTGTTGTGGGGGTTCTCATCCGCCGAAATGTTCTCATTATGTTTATGTCCATTGAGTTGATGCTTAACGCGGTTAATCTGAGCTTTGTGGCTTTCTCCCGTTTCTTAGATTCGTTAGAAGGGCAGGTCTTTGTCTTTCTTGTGATGGCAGTTGCCGCCGCAGAGGTAGCCGTGGGGCTGGCAATCATTATATGTATATTCCGCAATAAAGCAACAGTGAATGTGGACGAGATAAACCTGATGAAAGGGTAGGTTGCCGGAATGGGTCTTTACTCAGGATGGGCTGTTCACCTTTTAGAGATAGGGGTATGTGATGCTTGATTATATCTGGCTGGTCCCGTTCCTCCCGCTGTTCGGGTTTGTGATTAATGGATTAGTGGGAACGCGGCTTCCCC
>JAOUOQ010000238.1 GCA_029880275.1 Candidatus Aminicenantota bacterium
TTCTCCAGAAAAGTATTAAAGGCTTGATAGGCTTGCATAGTATAGGTGGGGTCCCGATTGTAAGAATACATCTGCTTAAAATAGCACATCCCAACTTGATACTGGACATAGTCCAGCCTGGGGCCTGAGGGGTAAAAGCTCTGAAAGGCTTGATACTCTGCCAGCGCCTCTATATAGCCCGCAACTCCTCCCTTATTGAAGTGGGCATCCGCTTTGGCTAACCTCGCCTCTTCAAGATGCGGGCTGCGGGGGAAGTACCGCTCCAGCTTGGTGAAATTATCTATTGCTTCGTCCCAATCTTCATTCTCCATTTTCTCCATTCCCTGAGAGAAGAGAAGCTCATCGCTGAGGTCGTCAATCGTCTCCACCTTGTTGGAGGCGCAGCTCATCCCCAGCAGAAGAGCCAGTAGGGAGGCCCCCATCAGGTGAATTATTATCCTGTTAGTCACCCTCGATCCCCTTAAAATCGGATAGCATCCATTGATACTGCTGTTTTAATCCCGCCTCAAGGTCCACCTGAGGCGCGAAATTGAGCTCCCGTTGAGCTCTGGTGGTATCAGCATAGGTGTGACGCATGTCCCCCCGATGAAAATCATCCCACTTGACCTTCAGCTTCTCACCCGACACCCGCTTAATCACTGCCAGGGCATTCTTAAGGGAGATTCGATTGCCACCGCCAATATTGTATACCCTGCCTGGCTTCCCCTGCTCCGCCGCTGCCAGAGTGGCTCGGACCGCATCGGAGACATAAGTGAAATCACGGGTCTGGCTCCCATCGCCGTAGATGACCATGGTATCTCCATCAATAGCTGCCCTTAAAAAGCGGTAAAAAGCCATATCGGGGCGCTGGCGAGGACCATAGACAGTAAAATAGCGAAGAATAACGACAGGGACGCGGTAGCTTTTGTGATAGACAGACGACAGCCGTTCACCGGCTAATTTAGTGACCCCATAGGGGGAGATGGGGCACAGCCTCATATCCTCGCTCATAGGAAGCTCATCCACATCGCCGTAAACCGAGGAAGAGGAGGCATAGACCAGTTTCTTAAGGTGGAGCTTTTTGCTCGATTCCAGCAGAACCTGCGTGGCAATGATGTTGTTATCCACATAATCAGAGAAACTCTCTCCCCAGCTGGTGCGCACCCCCGCCTGGGCAGCCAGATGAAAGATATAATCGGCTCCCGAGAGAACTCGTTCCAGATTCAGGTCTTGCAATCTCCCTTCGATTAAACGGAACTTATTGTTGTTCTGAATAGTGAAGAGGTTGCTCTCCTTCATCTGGCGGGGATAAAACTCGGTAAAGGCATCGATCCCCACCACTTGATGTCCCATCTCAAGCAGCTCTTCCGCCAGATGTGAGCCGATAAAACCGGCTACCCCGGTCACCACAGATTTCATGCTTTGCTTCCCCTCAGAAGGTTAAATCTGACTGCACCGCTTAATCATCTCCCTCACCACCCATTCAGGGTCCTGGTGACGGAATACCGATGAGCCAGCTACCACAATATCTACCCCACAGGAGACAACCTCCTGGATATTATCCACATCAATCCCTCCATCCACCTCAATCTCCACCTGAAGTGACCTCTTATCTATAATTTCACGCAAGCATCGTATCTTGTTCTTGAGATTGTCTATGAATTTTTGCCCCTCGAACCCCGGATTCACCGACATTAACAGGACAAAATCAACATAATCAAGAATATAATCGAGATATGACAGTGGAGTGGCGGGGTTGAGCACTACTCCTGTTTTGACTCCTTGTTCTTTGAGGCAGATAATATCACGGTTCAAATGACGGTTTCCCTCACAATGGATAGAGAGCCAATCAGCTCCTTCCTGGATGAACTGCGTGAAGTATTGATGGGGGTTTTCAATCATCAGGTGGACATCGAGGGGAAGTTCGGTAATGCGATTCAAGGCACCAACAATAAGGGGTCCAAAGGTGATGTTGGGAACAAAATGACCGTCCATCACATCGACATGGAGCAGATGAGCTCCCCCCTTTTCCACTTTGGCTATCTCTTCCCTCAGGTTACTAAAATCAGCCGAGAGAATAGAGGGGGCAATTTTAACCATCTCATTCCATCCCTTCGCTAACCCATAAGTTGATAATAGCGTCACTCTTTACCTTGAAGCCAGCCTGGGGTGTTTGCTGGATTATCACCCCTTCTTCCGCCCAGGGGTAATATTTACTGCGGATATTTCCGATGCGCAACCCCTGGGTCTCCAGAGCCTCTCTCACCTGCTCCAGAGACTTACCTACCAGGTCGGGCATAATATACTCTGTGGCTCTGGGTCCCAGGCTTACCAGCACATTAACCGCCGCGCCCGGCATCTCCTCCATGGAGGGGAGAGGGTCTTGAGCTATGATGAAGTTCATCGGTTCCTCTGAATAGACGGAATAAACCCTCCCTATCTTAAGCCCCATGCTTCTTATCTCAAGCTGAGCTTTCCGTACTGAGCCCCCAAGCAGAGAAGGAACCATAAGTCTCTGGGAACCTCTACTGAGCACCACGCGCACTATATTTTCCCTTTTCAAGCGGCTGCCGACTATGGGATATTGAGAGGCGACTGTTCCCTTTTCAATAGTATCGCTAAATTGGCTATAAGCCTCTACCTTAAGCTTGAGGTCCAGCTTCCCCAAAGACCTTTCTGCTTGAGAGGGCTTCATCCCGATAAGGTCGGGCACCTCAACCTCCTGTCTCCCCATAACCACCTTCATAGTCACCCAGACACTGCCCGAGAACACCAGCAAGACAGCCAGTCCCATCCCTGCCCACTTTATAAAATGGAGCATCCACCTCAGCAAACCCTTAAGCCATACTTTCATAAAAGAGCCCTTTACAAAAAATTTAATATAGCATATCAAGCCGATTGATTCAAGTAAATTCCTTACACCAGGAGATACCTTCCCTTATTTCTAAGAAAATTTCAAAACTAAATTATATAGTCTCCCTTTATCCTCGCCAAGCTATTTCCCTTGTAAACACAGCAGAAAAAAAGCCATCCATATCGTGTCTGTGGGGAAAGGTACGGAGAAAGCCATCTTCAGCTATCAAGGGATGAAGCGCGCCGGGGAGGTAATCCCGGGGGTCTACTACTCT
>JAOUOQ010000239.1 GCA_029880275.1 Candidatus Aminicenantota bacterium
GAAGTCCGAGGGGCACACCAGAACCCATTCGCTTCCGTTCCCTGTTCTATCATAGCCAATTTGTCCGGCGCATCGCTGGCAGATGATGGCTGGTATTTATTCCGCCTCAGGGGAGTTCTCCTAACCCTTCTCTCCTCTGGCTCCGGAAAACCCCTTCTTTCAACTCCGAACCTTTTACCTGCTGGCCTGCCTAAGGGCTCTGAAAAGCCGTCTCTATCTGTTTTAACCAGTTGATATATTCGTAGATCTCGACTTTTGCCTTTTTAACTAAATATCTTCCGAAGTTTCTGGCGATGGCAATTCTCATTTTCTTTTTGAGCAACGCCTTAACTATATTTCTAAAGGTGTAGAATTTCTGGTAAGCTTTGTATATTTCCTCTTGCAGGATGCTTGGTTCAACCAGCTTTGGTTTAAAAAGAACATAGTTACCCACCCCAAAACCGAATCCGTTCTGAGGCATCCCTTTGCCCAACTCAATAAGCAATCTATCCTCTTCTTTCAGCTCCGCTGTTAATTGAGTGCCCGGCAGAGGGGTGAGGGGGAGAAACTGCACGGTATCAATCTGGTGCTGGAGACAGAAGTCAGCCGTCCTGCAGATAGTATTCACATCATCGAAATCGGAGCCCAGCACAAACATTCCATGAACAGTTATTCTGTACTTCTCCAGCTTTTCAATAGCGTTGATTATCTCTTCTACACTCTGTTCTTTATTATAAGCCTCCAGGGTGCGGGGGTCAATGGATTCAAAGCCGATATTTAGCTGGCGGCAGCCTGCCCTTTTTATCAAGTAGAGAAGCTCCTCATCTCTGGCTATCTCTACCCTGACCTGAGCGGTGAAGGTGATTTTTAGCCTTTCCTCTATTATCCGCCTCAGAAGCTCCTTGGTTCTCTTCCTATTGGAGGCGAAGTTATCGTCCACAAAGAAGATATGATGCCGATGCAATAAGGTTGTTTGTCTTTTGATATCTTCAATGACGCTGTCGATACTCCGGAAGCGGAAAGAATTGCCGAAGACTTTAATGATGGAACAGAACTTACAGGAGAAGGGGCACCCTCTGGAGGTCATAATGCTGACAGACTCTCCGGTAATTCTGGTCCAAAGTTTTCTATGATGTTCTATATACCCTTCAATTAAGGAGAAATCAGGGATGAGGTCAAGGTTCTTTACCAACTCGCGGGCTGGGTTGTGGATTTTTCGGTTGTCCGATTTATACGCTAATCCCCTCACTTTCTCCAGACCAGAATGGCTCTCCAGGGCTTCCAGAAGCTCCACTATGGTCTCCTCCCCTTCGCCTATGACGACATAATCGCAGTAATCCAGCGCCTCGTCCGGGAAGAAGGTGACATGGATGCCCCCCATTATAACTGGGATGCCTCTCTTTTTTATCCGCTCAGCGATTGTATAGCCTTCGGTGTAGGTGGCTGTATTTACAGAGATTCCCACCACATCCGATTTGAACACCCTCTCCCAATCTATCCCTTTTATCCCCTCCACATAGATTTTGACATCATAGCCTTTCTGGTTCAATATAGTGCCCAATATGGGGAGTCCCAGGCTGGGATTCTTTAGATGGGAAAAGATGTTGTATCTCCTTGGAATGGGTTGTATCAAAGTTACAATTTTCATCTAATCTACTTGCTCCTCTTGCAAAATTTATAATAACTGTTTTATTGATAGTTTAAATGCTTAGCCTTAATTTTGATAGAGTTAATTTTATCCTTCCGTCCCTTCTATTTAAAAAATACTTCTGAAGCATTTATAACAGATTATATGGTGAGGGTCAAGGAAAAGTATAAAGAGGCTCTGTAAAGGATGAGTGTTGAAATTTTCAAAGGGCATAAGGGAGCGCCTCCCTGGCTTGTTTATATCTTTCTAACTCCAGCAGATAAGCCACTTACTGACAACTATGCACCTCATCATGAAAACCGGGAAATCTCTCCATAAATCTCCTTCAATACTTTTGAGTACATAACCCTTGATTTCTTTATAGGCTCCCGTTACAATATCTGAGGGTGATAGTTGCTCCGTGGGTATCTCCTCCTTTCTGTATGCATCAGGAGATGCCCTCTCTTAATTTGGAGAGAATTTCAACACCAAATTATAAAGTTTCGTTGTTTGCCTTATGTAAGCTTTTCCAAAATAAAAGAGATAGCGATAAAAAATAGTTTATCTTGAGGACTCATGTGAAGTACTCGGATATACTAAAATTTTAGTTCGTAGAATAACTTAGCTATCCACCATTGCCCAACTTTGGGTAGAAAGGAGGAACTTATGAACCGTCATCTTATCGCATGGGTACTGGCGGTTGTTGCATGTATCTTTTTAAACCCGATTGGATGGAGCCAGCACTCTTTGCAGGAGGATACCTTCACCATGGCTCTTACCGGAGACTCCATCATTACCCGCAGGTTGTCAGTATACCGCGAGCCAGAGTTCCTTGAGATGATTGAGCTCATTCGCTCAGCCGATGCAGCATTTACCAACCTGGAGATGCTCTTCCACGACTACGAGCCCTACCCCATGCACCAAAGTGGTGGAACCTATATGAGAGCTGAGCCTGCTCTGGCAAAGGAGCTGAGCTGGGCAGGCTTTGATATGGTTTCCCGTGCTAATAACCATACCGGAGACTACGGCGTGTTGGGCATGCGCCTGACCACGAAGTATGTGCTTGAGGCAGGTCTGGTCCATGCGGGAGCGGGAGAAAGTCTGGCAGAAGCGCGTGAGGCAAAGTTTCTGGAAACTGCGAAAGCCCGAGTGGCTCTTGTTTCGTGCGCCTCATCGTTCCCTGAGCATTGCCGAGCCGGAAAATCCCGCGGCGATATGCCGGCTCGACCAGGGCTGAATCCGCTCCGGTATTCGACAACTTGCATGGTCACAGGTGAGCAACTTGAGATGCTGAGGCAGATTCTTGAGCAACTTGGAATGAGAACCCCGGAAGACGGCGATGAGCTGCGGTTTTTTGACTACCGCTTCGTAAAGGGAGACAAACTCGAGGTGCGCACCGAACCCCTTCAGGAAGACCTGGAGGAAATTGCTGCCGTGGTGAGCAATGCCAGCCGGCTGGCTGACATCACCATAGTGTCCATTCATACCCACGAA
>JAOUOQ010000002.1 GCA_029880275.1 Candidatus Aminicenantota bacterium
GAGTGCTGCCGAGAGCATTACCATCGACCTGGAGGAGCTGATCGAAAAGGGGAACCCGGAGCTGAACCTACCAGTCCAGGCGGGAGATGTGATAAGCATTCCCCCTGAGAAGTATATATATGTCTATGTCTTTGGGGCAGTGAACTCGCCGGGGCAGTTGGAAGTCAAAGAATCAGAGCAAATCACCGTCTTGCAGGCCATAACCAAAGCCGGTGGTCTTACCGACAGGGCCGCCAGGACAAGGATTAAAATCATCCGCCAGGAGGAAAACGGCAAAAAGCAAATCATCAAGGTAGATCTCAAAGACATTATCAAGGGGAAGAAGAAGGATATCATTCTCCAAAAGGATGACATTGTCATCGTCCCGGAGACCTTTTTCTAATGGAAATTTAACAGGGGAGAATAATGGAAGAGAATCTGCAGAGGGAAATCAATATCAAGGAGTATTGGCATGTGATAAGGAAGAGGCGATGGACAATCTATACTGTGGTCATAATTCTGGTAATCACAGGAACTATCGGCTCCTTCGTTGCCAAGCCGACCTATAAGGCGACCTGTACCCTGCAGATCGAAAGGGAGAACCCAAAGGTGGTATCCTTTGAAGAGATATTTACTATCGATTCTTCCCAACAGGATTTCTACCAAACCCAATATAAGCTTATCCAGAGCCGTTCGCTGGCAAGGAGAGTCATCAAAAATCTAAATTTGACCTCCCGTCCTGAGTTTTCTCCAGGAAGCAAAGTGGGAATTTTAGGGAGAATAAGAAATATATTTCGCAGTAACAAAGGTGAAAAGAGCGAGGAGTTGGTGAACCCCTACACCGGCTTGATTGACATCTTCTTGAGCAGGCTGCAAGTGGAGCCTATTAGAAACAGCAGGCTGGCTGAAATCTCCTTCATAAGCAATAATCCCAGGCTTTCTGCCGAAGTGATCAATGCGGTGGCGGAGGGATTCATCGAGTCGAACCTGGAGGCGAAGTACTACGCCTCCAAGGAAGCACACGATTTCCTGAGCAAGCAGATCGAGGAGCTGAAAAAGGAGATCGCCTCCAAAGAGGAAGATATGCAGCAATACGCCGGACAGAAAGGCATTATTGCCCTGGAGGGAGATGAAAACATCATTATAAGCAAGCTGGCGGACCTGAATGCCGAATATACCAGAGCTCAAACCGAAAGGATAGCCAAGGAATCTTACTATAATCAGATGAAAAACGCCTCCCCCGATTCCATCCCCGAGGTGTTAAGAAATCCCGTGATTCAAGACCTCAAGAAGGAATATGCCAGGCTGGAAAGAGAGTATGCCCAAAAATCAGAGCGCTTTAAGGCAGATTGGCCAGAGATGGTAAGGCTCAAAACAGAGTTCGAAAATACAAAACAGAGACTGGACAAGGAGATAAACGATATAGTAACCAAGGTGAGGAAATCAGCGGAATCGGAGTATAAAACATCCCTGACAAGAGAGAGTGCGTTAAAAGAGATGCTCGATAAGCAGAAAGCTGAGGCGATAGAACTCCAAAGAAATTCCATCCTCTATACTACTCTGAAGACCGAGGTGGAAAACAAGCGGAAGCTCCTGGACTCGTTGATGAAAAGGGAGGATGAAACAGGTGTCTCGGCAGAGTTAAGGGATCTGGGAACCAGCAACATCAGAATAGTCGACCGGGCAGAGATACCTCAGAGCGCATACCGACCAAGAAAGAAGTTGAACATTATGTTAAGCATCTTTGTCGGTTTGATGCTGGGGACCGGCTTAGCCTTTTTCCTTGAGTATCTGGATAGCTCTTTGAAGAACAAGAAAGATGTGGAAATTTATCTGAACCTTCCCACCCTGGCTATTATCGCTTCCCTTGACGGATTAAAAACTTCCAAAGCTTACAAATATGGATACCGTTTTTATTACGGGATTAAGGGCTCTGAAGAAATGCCAAAATCTATTGAAAAAATTACTCAAACTAATCCTATGTCCTCTATCTCCGAAGCCTATAGGTCAATGCGCACCTCTCTCTTGCTATCGTCTCCGGAATCCCCACCGCAGGTAATATTGATTACCAGCAGCCAACCCTCTGAGGGAAAAACAATAACCTCAGTAAATCTGGCCATTACCTTCACCCATTTAGATAAAAGGGTTCTATTGCTTGAGGGTGACCTGAGGAAGCCCAAGCTTGCCCGCATATTCAATCTTAATAAAGACCCTGGATTAACTAGTTTTCTTACCCAGGACATTGATATTGTTACCATAATCAAAAGGACGAATATCGCTAATCTATATGTTATTCCTTCTGGTCCATTGCCCCCTAACCCAGCGGAATTATTAAGCTCTTCAAAGTTTGATGCTCTAATTGAAGCTTGCCGCGGTTCATTCGCTCACATAATTATAGATTCTCCCCCCTTACTCGCATTTACTGATGCCCAGTTGCTGGGTAATAAAGTTGACAGGGTGATATTGGTGGTCAAAGGAGCGGATACGCCAAGAGAAGCGGTTATGCTGGGGAAAGAGAAATTAAACAATGCCAAAATAGTAGGGATTGTGCTAAACAATTTAGATGTAATTGAACATCACCATTATTGCCGACATTATTACTACTATGGTAAGAAATATCATTATTACCATGGCAAGAAATATCAAGATAAAAAGAAGCAAACGGAAAAGAGGATTCTGTAAAAGAGCCCCATGCTCATATTTGAACTATTCCATTCTGTTCAGTAAGAGGAGTATCTATGGCGGTAATGGACGCAATTTATAATATAACTACAGAAAGGAAAAGCACTCTTTCTTATCCAAAGTATAAAAAGAGGGGCTTAGAATCTTTATAACAATTTATCGGTAGTTATGAATGATGGTAGAAAGAAACGACAACCCTTGGGGTCGAGAGATTATCATTACCAGAACAGGCAGAGGTGAGGGACGAATATTAAAAATTAACAAAGGGGGAAAGGTAAAAGTTCCCGGTGAGGATGCCCGTCGTATCCTTTTTTTAAACAAAGGAATGGTGGATATAGAAGTAACAACTATTAGTGAAATTTTCCACACAAAATTGACCCCGGGCAGAGCCTTTAGTTTTGATTACGGAGCAGAGGGAAAGATATCAGCATTGACTGATAGTGAGGTCATCGAATTCTCCTATCGAAGATAGATTAATGAGAGTAGTATAGCTATAACTCAAAATGTTAAGAGAATATTAGTTCACCTCTTCGGCTTACTAATTTGAGGTTCAAAGATGAGTCACTTTGGTCAAGGGAATGATGGTTGTCCTGAGTGGTATGCCGTCTTTACCCGAAGCAGGCACGAGTTTAAGGTCGATCATAGATTATCTGACAAACAATTTGAGACCTTTCTGCCTGTAGTTAAGTCGCTACGGCGATGGAAGGACAGAAAGAAGTTTATTGAAAGACCACTGTTTTCTGGATACCTGTTCCTGCGTTGCCAGATGGACAATGAGAAATACCTGGAGATCCTGAAGACCAGCGGAGTGGTGAGAATCCTGGGAAATAACAAGAAGGAGTTATCCCCCATCTCGGATGAAGAGATTAAATCAATCAGGATATTAACCGAGAATAAGGCGACCATTAATCACTGCCCCTATGTGAAAGAGGGGGAAATGGTGGAAATAGTAAATGGTCCCTTGACTGGTGCTAAAGGTATTCTTATACGCAGAGAGTTGTATAAATCTACAGTAGTGGTATCGGTCCATCTGTTAGGGAGAAGCATCTCGGTAGAGGTGGACAGCTGTGATATGATGGCGTGCTGAGCTGGTCGAAGATTTTCCGCTAACGCTATTATAATCAGCACGATAAAAGTAATCAATCTGGCGGTGTAAAGGCAGCTTATGTAGCTGAGAAAGCGGAGCTGTATATATTTGTGTAATCAAAAATCAAATGTTCATAAAAATAGTCTTTTATAATCTACTCTCCTTTTGGATAAGCTTAAAGAGAAGATGGGAGACACGAGCGTATAAGATTTAAATGGGGTTCACTATGTTCGATGCGATAATTGTCGGCTCAGGACTTGCCGGGAGCCATGCAGCGTATCTATTAGCTAAAATAGTATAAGATAGCTTGATATTGGAGGGCAGAAAGATTCCCAAAAACTTATTAGACTTTCATACGAATAGTTATTGCATGGACTAAATTGAAAGTTCCTATATTATACTTGATGTTTGGTTCAATTAAAAATGCAATGCGAAATTTGTGGCAATAAAGAAAACAGTAGAAATTATAAAGTAAAAGAGATGATGTTCGGATTTAGAGATACATTTAATTATTTTGAATGTTCTTACTGTGGGTGTCTTCAGATCTCTGAGATACCAAAAAATATGTCAAAATATTATCCTTCAAAATATTATTCTTTTCAAAAAAAAATAATTATCCGCGAGAACCAAATAAAGAGTTTTTTTAGAAAACATAGGGATATTTCTGCAATTACTGGCAAAGGACTCATAGGAACCATAACTTCCAAATTTTTCCCTGCTTCTACTTTCTTTACACATTTGAGAAATGTAGATATTAACTTAAAATCAAAAATTTTAGATGTAGGATGCGGTACTGGTATTTTATTAAATATTTTAAGCAATGTTGGGTTTGAAAACTTACTGGGCATAGATCCATATATTGAAAACGACATAATAAATAAAAAAGGACTTATGATTTTAAAAAAAAATATTCATGAGTTAGAAGAGAATTTCGAATTAATAATATTTAATCATTCTTTTGAACATATTTCAGATCCCATTAAAACAATTAAAAAAGTATCAGAACTTTTATTAGAAAATGGCGTATGCTTGATCAGAGCTCCAACAACGTCTTCTTATGCTTGGAAAAAATATAGACATAATTGGGTACAAATAGACGCCCCAAGACATTTTTTTATATACTCTATTGAAAGCATTAAAATATTAGCTAATCAAGCTGGATTGACATTAAAGAATATAATATACGATTCAACTAGCTTACAATTTTGGGGTAGCGAGCAATATGTAAATAATATTCCTCTTTGTTCAAGCATTTCATATCGAAATAATCCGCATAAAAGTATATTTTCTTCACGTGAAATTGCATATTTTGAGAGAAAAGCTAAATCTCTTAATAAGAAAAATTTAGGAGATCAAGCCACATTTTATTTAACTAAGATTTAGAGGTTATTGAAAAGAGAAAATGGGAGACTCGAGAGTATAAGATTTAAGTGGGGTTCACTATGTACGATGCGATAATTGTCGGTTCAGGACCTGCCGGAAGCCATGCTGCCTATCTGCTGGTAAAGATGGGATACCAGGTTCTGCTCATAGAGGGGAGAAAGACTCCCAAACAATCCATAAACTGCTCCGGCATAATAGGTCTGGAGGCATTTCGGGAATTTGACCTCTGGGAAGTCCCCATTTTGAATCGTATAAATAAATTCAAATTTATATCCCCCGGCGGCAAATCGTTTATCTACCAATCTGATTCTGACCTGGCTCTGGCAGTTGACCGCTCTGGCTTTGACTCTTATTTGACCCGCAGAGCGATAAGCGCGGGAGCATCTTTTCTGGATGAGAGCTGGGTGAGGAAAATCCTGACAGATGAAAATGAGGTGAAGGTGTGCATACAAGCTAAAGGTCGCAGCTTTGAGTTGCGTGCTAAGGTGGGGGTAATAGCGGTGGGATATGGCTCCTCTCTGCTCAAGATGGTAGGGCTTAAAAGCCCCCCGCGCTATATTGAGGCGGTTCAGGCAGAGGTTTACGGCTCAGGATTTGACCATACCGAGGTATATTTGGGAAACAAGGTTGCCCCCGGCTCTTTTGCCTGGCTTATCCCTTTAGGAGACGAAAGGGGATTAGTGGGGCTTACCACAGAAAAAGACTCTTTTCAACATCTGCAATTCCTATCACATAAGTTACAAGCTGAGAAAGACATCTCCAGGGTAACAAATTTGCAGCACAGTACCATTCCTTTGGGTATCATTCCTAAAGCCATTACAAGAAGAATCCTTGTTGTGGGAGAAGCAGCCGGGCAGGTGAAGACCACCACCAATGGCGGTATCTATTATGGGATGATTGGGGCGGAGATAGCTTCCCAGGTCTTAAATAAGGCCTTTCAGCAGAACCGCTTTGACGAAGAGATCTTTCATGAATACGACCAATTGTGGAGAGCAAAACTTGCTCCAGAGATTCAGTTAGGGCTTAAATTGAGGGAGATATATTCCCTTTTAAGTGACTCCAGGATTGATATGCTGTTCAACATTGTGAGCATGGATGGACTTTTGCCAATTATAAAGAAAAATCTTAATTTTGACTGGCATAAAGGATTGATCTCATCCCTTATTTCAAACCCTCTTATCCGAAGACTTCTCAGCGTTAAGCTTCAAGGTTGAGGCGGGAAAAAATCCCATAGGGTCTGAAAAAGTTCAGAGCACGAAGGTTTAATCTGCGAGGTCTAATTGTGCCTGATATAAAAATTAAAATATGTAATCACATTATTGAAGGAGGGATAATTTCCCTGATACTTTTCAGCCCTTTAGCCTTCGGCTCGGTAGAGCCCTGGGCCTACTCAATTATTGAAATCACTGTCATTTTTCTCAGCCTGATATGGCTCATAAAAATATGGATGAAGAGCTCAGTCAAAAATAGACATGCTAACCCATCTACTTTTGGTTTAGATTACCTCAAAACTCCCCTCAATCTGCCTATCCTTATCTTTATAGGATTTATTCTCTTGCAGTTAATACCTTTGCCTGAGCCTATTCTGAAGGCTGTTTCTCCTCATACTCACGAGATATATATGGAAAGCCAGAACGCAATAAATCAAATAAGCAACGAGCAATTATCACCACAAGCGAAAATAGGCTCTCGCTCGCTATCTCTAAATCCTTACACAACCAAAAACGAGCTGTACAAAATAATTGCCTATGCTCTGCTCTTTTTCCTTATCATAAATAATATAAATAGTTTTAAGAAAATCAGGAGAATGCTTGCTTACATCGTCATATTTGCTTTTTCCTTATCCCTGTTTGCCATTATTCAGAAACTGACCTGGAACGGTAAGATCTATTGGTTTAGAGAATTAAGGTATGGTGGCGGGCCTTTTGGTCCCTATGTAAATCACAATCATTACGCCGGCTATATGGAAATGGTAATTCCCCTAGCAATCGGGCTGATATTTCTCAATAAGGATTTTAATAAAAAACTTATGTTAGGCTTTATGACCATAGTTATGGCGGGAACAGTTTTTATGTCAAATTCAAGGGCCGGTATGGTCAGCTTGATCTGCTCCCTTGTTTTCCTATTACTGATGTTGTCGTTTACAAAAAATCCTAAACATCGGTTCCCCATGGTATTTTTGATAGTTATAAGCCTTCTGCTATTTCTTGGCTATATAGGAATATTATCGGATTCTTTGAACCGGATATTCACGCTCACGGAACCGGATAGACTCGCCCAGGAGCTGCGTCCAAAAGTGTGGAAAGATAGCTTATATTATTTCAAAGACTTTCCCATATTCGGTTCAGGACTGGGTACTTTTGAAAATGTATTCCCGAAATATAAATCTTTTACTAACCAAATGACTTTTTTGTTCGCGGAGAATGATTATCTTCAAACATTAACAGAATGCGGTGCTCTGGGATTTTCGATAATTTTATGGGGGATCATCGTTTTTTCCGGCGCAATCTTTAGATATGTTAAGAAAGACCCTGTAACCATCTGTTTAGTCACATCGGTGGTGGCCATAGCCATTCACAGCCTTTTCGATTTTAATCTCCACATACCGGCCAATGCAGTCATTTTTTCTATAATAATCAGCTTAATCTTTGCCTGGAATTATGCCAGAGGTTATGGCGAAGCCGGAGATGATAAAAAGCAACTATAAACTCAGCATTCCATAGCTTCACATTTAGAAATGAAAAGAACCTTATCGGAGAAGAGGGCTATTTTAAAAAATAGGTTCTATCTCAATGTGATATTTGTTGCCCTTCTATTAATTCTGGGACTCTTACTCATTTATCCATTCAAAAATTTGATATCAAACCTTTATTTTCAAAAGTATAAGCAGACACAAAGAAATGAAAAGCCATTGGATAATCAAATAGAGCATTTATACCAAAGCATAAATATAAATCCAAACCATGTGGAATATTTTGATGAGTTAGCAAAACTATTCTTTGAATCCCATAATACTGAACTTACCTCTGTAAATTCTGAAGCAGCCTTAAGAGAAGTAAACCAACGCTCAAGCTTTATCCATCATCCCTATTATTCAAAGTTATTTAAGTCTCCCTCAATATCCTCCAATACCCCATTATACAGATTGATGCCCATCTCAGCGCATCTTCAATCTATAAAGCTCAATCCCATGAATGCCGATAATTACCTACAATTAGGTCTGCTTTTGTCAAATTTTCTGTCCGCAAACAAGATCGATGTATTGCTTAAACAAGCAGTCAATCTTGAGCCGCAAAACATTTATTTTCATTATGCAATAGGAAATCTTTATCTATGGAATCAAAGAAAAGAAAAAGCTCTTGATGAATTCAAGCAGGTATTATATATAGCTTCGAAACATAGGACTCAGGAATTCATAGATATTTACTTACCAAAGATTATAAGCCAATCATTTCTATTGATAAACGATGTGAAGCTTATAAAAGAAATCATTCCCCATTCTTACTATTGCTATTTGAAATATGCCCAGTTTTTAGCGGAGAGAAATCTGCCACTTTATTCAAAAGAATACTTCTATAAATCCTACGAAACAGCCCCAAAAGAAAGAAAGGAAGAGATATTAATAAGCCTTGCCCAGCAATTGGAAAAATCTAAAGAGTGGGATGAACTTATAAAAATAAACTATACATATCAAGATATAAAAACCGATGATAAGAACTCTTCTCGGTTTAATATCCTGCTCATCCAGGCCTATTATAACAAAGGGGAGTACAAGAAAGCTATTCAAACTGCTGACAATGCCCTATTGCTCGACCCTGCAAATTCAACCTTATATTATTACCAGGGGCTATCTTACTCCAGACTCTCGCAAAATATGAAATCCAGCCAAGCCTTTGAAAAAGCCGTTGAATACGCTCCCCATAATCCATATATGCACATACAGTTAGCACATGCTTACCAATCAATTGGAGCTATGAAAAAAGCCCTCAATGAATGGCAGGAGGTTTTAAGAATTAGCTCAGCAGATAAAAAATATGAGAACCTTGCCAATCAAGCAATAAATCAAATTATTAAAATTAAGGCTAATATTGATAAGAGCAGAAAGAATAAGTAACCGCCCTAAAAAAATATCAGCAACCTCGACTCTTTCGAGTGGATCACCCATTCAAACAAGATGTATCACCAACACATTGATAGCTGGCAGAGATTCGTTTCCCTTGCCTCGGATAACCTATCTGCCCATCTCGTGATTGCGCAATCATCTACCTTAAAATAAAAGATGAATCTAAAGCACATAGAGAGTATCTAAAGTAATCAGCTTGCAGCTTGATAATCAACAAAACTTAATAAGTCTTTAAAAATTAATATGTTTAACATATTAATTGATGATTACTAAGGTAAAGTTAAGTTCAAGATTTAATATTTATGAAGTGAATGTTAAAAAATAATAAGCTATTAGGCAATATTATTCAATGACTATGATGGATATTAAAAAGAAAAATATAGAAGCAAATAATAAAAGAGATGGTGAATCATTTTATACAGAAAAAGAAATATTTAAACAATTCATAAATAAATTGGGCAAAGATATCTTATATTACTTTCCTTCTCTAATGATACCCGCTTTCGTTTCCATCGCCAATGTGGCAATATTTACTCGGATTTTTAATCCCGAAACATATGGAATTTACGCATTAGTTATAGCAACCGCAGCTATTTTTATAGCGCTCTTTTCTCAATGGATACAGGCTTCGATTCTAAGATTCTTTGCAGAGTTTAAAAAAAGGGAGGAACAAGCAGAATTTAATAAAAATCTGATTATAATTTTATTTTTAATTTCAGGCATTTTAATAATGATTTTCATTTTTCTATATCCTCTAATAAATTCAGCCTTTATAAAATATAAAAGATTTTATTTGTATACCGTTATATTTATCATTTTCTCAATTCTATTTGAAAACCTTTGCACCTTATTCCAAGCTGATTTAAGATCATCAGGTTATTCCAAATATAAGATTATTAATTCAATTACTCGATTATTCTTTTCTTTAGCATTCATTTTTTTTATTGCCAGGGATATATTAGGATTAATTGTTGGCTCTATTTTAAGTTGTGCAATACTTTTCTATCCAATGGTTAAAGAATTAAATTTGATTAATTATTATAGAAAAGCTAAAAAAGGCTTTAGCTTATCATTTGTGAAAAAATTCGCTTCATTTGGCTTTCCTATGTTAGGATGGTTTGCAGGATCAGAAATATTAAATTTATCTGATAGATTTATTTTAGAGCATTTTAAAGGTAGCACCCAAGTAGGGATTTATTCTGCAAATTACTCACTTTTGGGCAGAGGAATAGGTTTAATATTTTCGCCTATTTTATTAGCAGCTCATCCTCTTATTTTGAATGTTTGGGAAAAAAGTAAAAATAAAATATATATTCAAAAGTTGATCACATCAATTTCGAGATATTTTTTCCTAATGGCCATTCCAATCATTGTATATATTAGCTTTTTAAGTAAGAGTATCGCATTTATTTTTTTGGGAAAATCCTATCACGAAGGATATATAATAATCCCTGTTATTGCAATTGCCTTCGCTTTATGGCATCTCTCTCTCTACGCGCATAAAACTTTAGAGATTAGAAAGAAAACAATTGTTATGTTTTACTCTATTATAGTCTGTGCCATCACTAATATCCTGCTAAACTTAATTTTTATTCCCCTATATGGCTATATTGGTGCCGCAATTACCACTTTAATTAGTTACTTAATATATTTAATTATTATTTATTTTGCCACAAAAAAGGACATCAGATTGATTTTTCCTTGGAAATCTATATTTAATATATTATTAGCTTCAACCACATTAACAATTTATCTATGGATATTGAAATTGTTGATGCAAGATATAATAAATATAGTTTATTTGATACTACTTATAATATCTATTTTCATTTACATAGTTGTTTTATATTTAATAGGAGAAATAAGAAAATATGAAATAGAATTCTTTAAGAACCTATTTCTAACTAAACTAAGTTAAAAATTTATAGGGATTCTAAATGGAACCAAAAGTTTGTGTTATCATGCCTTGCTATAACGGTGAAAAATTTATAGGCGAAGCGATCGAAAGCGTTGTAAATCAGACTTATAATAATTGGGAGCTAATTATAGTAGATGATGGTTCAACTGATAACTCAAAGGTGGTTATAAAGAGATATTTTGATGACAATAGAATTAAGTATATTGCACATAAAGAAAATAGGGGCATCCCAGCAGCGCGTAATACAGGAATAAAAGCTTCAAAAGGTGAATATATTGCCTTTTTAGATCAAGATGATATTTGGCTACCAGAAAAGCTCAAAGAGCAGATAGAAATATTTAATATAGACAGGGATCAGGAGATAGGATTGGTTTTTTCTGATATTATGCACCTCATTGGGGATGAAACAATTAGGCCAGAGTGGCCAAGTAAATATGTACCAAATAATTTAAACAGAATATCTAAAGAAGAAGTATTAAAAAGCCTATTTTTACAAAATTTTATTCCAAGTATTAGTGTGATAGTTCGAAAAGATTGCTTTGATAGGCTCGGATTACTAAATGAAAATATAACCGGCGGCGCAGATGATTATGAGTTTTGGTTACGAATATCCGGATATTTCAAAATCATTTATTTTAATAAGCCTTTTGTTAAAAAGCGAATTCACGAAAACAACTATAGCAATATGGAAGGATTTTTTAAAGACGGACTCCACATTTTAAATATGGCGATACAACTCTATCCTTTTTTAGCTAAATACGGCAACAAAAAAAGGGGAAGATTATACTATAACTATGGAAGATATCTACAAAAGATCGGCGAAAGCTCACAATCGAAAGAGGCTATACATATCGCAATCTTGTATGATTATTTGCAGTTGAAATTTTATATTGCATATCTTCTATGCCATTTTGGTAGCTTTGGGGGATGGATTCTCACAAAACTCTCATATTTGAAATCTATTACAAAAGCAGCAAAATCAAAACTTTCTGAAATCACAAAGAAAAGCAATCCGCATTTGTAATATAAAAGCAACTAATATTAATTTTAATAGAAAAATAAATGGGCAAAATTTGTAAAATTGGTTCCTTTACTCTTCTTATTCTAATTTGGTTTGAAGAAATTGTAATAGTTCCAGGAGTAACTGTAGCTAAAGCTGTAGGAATTATAGTTGGATTCCTTTGGATTTTGCTGAAGCTTGGAGAATTAGCCACAATTAAGAAAATAGTTATCTCAAATAGAGAATTAATCTTTTATATCTTTTTAATTATTTATTTTCTAATTACCCTGATTTCTCTCTATTTTGTGGGAGATATATATTTAAATAAAATTTGGTTAAGAATTAGTAACTTATTCTTGTTAATTAGTATGGTAATAATTTTGAGTGATCAAATAAAAAATGAAAAAGATTATGAAATAGCATATAAAATTATTGTATATTCAGGCATTTTAGTTAGCTTTTTAATAATTATTCAATATTATCTTGGAATTTCTCTTTCAAATATTTTTAGCTATCAAGAATCTGTTTTTACTCAAAAAGATATAATCAGAGCGATTGGTCCTTTTAGAGATCCAAATTTTGCATCTTTAAATATCGTTACTTTAATTCCTCTTACATATTTTTACACTATAGCATATTTTTCAGGAAAAAGATGGCGCAATTTTTTAATTTTAGGAATTGCAATAGAAATAATAGCAATATTGCTTTCTTTCTCCCGAGCGGGAATCATTGCACTATTACTCGCTTTCGTATTAATCATAATAAATGATAAGGTTAATATCAAAAGATATTTCTTAATAATTTTATTATTAATAATTGTAATTTCTTTTTTGCCTTTACAAGAGATTAAAGATAGAAGCTCTTCTGTTTTAAAATTTTACCAAAATATTAATAATCCTTATTATCTTAGCATAACTTATCCTTCTCTATGGAATAGGTATAATTTCATGATAGGAGCTTGGAAAATGTTCACAGATAATTTAATCATAGGAGTAGGATTTGGAAATTTTATGTATAATCTACCTCAATATAGCTTACTCTCAATAGAAGCTGGTGCACATAATACATATCTGGAGCTTGCTGCTGAATTAGGAATATTTGGCGCTATAGTATTTTTAACTTTGCTTTATCTGTGTTGGAAGAATATAAATATATCACTTAAATTATGTAATAATAAAAATATAATACCTATTATAAAAGGTTTGAAAATAGGATTCTTAGTATATTTATTTGGCGCATTCTTCTTAACAGCTCCAACTGAAAAAATTCTTTGGATAACTTTCGCCCTTTCTATTAGCATAACAAAATTTACTATAAAAAATAGTAAAAAATAAATTGATGAATACAAAGCTTAGAATAATTGTAATAAATCCCACTAATATTAATTATGACAATGATTCAATAACGAATTATATACGGGGACTATTAAAATATAATAAATTCTATGATGTTTCATTTTATGGAACTTCCAAAGATGCAACTCAAAATTATAATATAAAAAAGCCTATTGATAAGAATTCATTTGGTAATTTTTACCCTATATTTAATCGTCCAAAAAGCAGAATATATAATTTCCTTCCTAAGACTTTACATTATATAATAGAATTTTATAAAGCAAAATCCAAAATAATACAAAACAATTCAATTCTTTCATTCCATGGATGTGCTTGGGCTCTACCATTCCTTTATCCTTCAAAGTTATCACCTTGCATATTAACCATTCACGGGTGTTCAAGATTCAATCGTATTGCGTTCAAAAGTAAATTTAAAGTTATTATTTATGATTTAATTGAGAAATTAGCTCTAAGGAAAATAGATAAGGTAATCTTGGTTAGTATGGATGGTTTTAATTTTTATGCAAATAAATATTCGAAAATAAAAAATAAGTTTGTTTACTTACCCACATTTTTTGACAATGAGTTATTCTTTCCCCAAAAAAATAGAGCTATAATAAGGAAAAGATGGGGAGTTAGAACCGATGATATTGTATTAATATATATAGGGCGTTTAGTAGAAGAAAAAGGATTAAATTTATTAATAGGAGCCTTTAAAATAGTAAAAGCTAATTTCAAAAATGCAAAATTAATACTTGTAGGAGAAGGAAATTATAAGAGCGAGCTTAAAAAAATGATCATTCGAAAAAAAATCGGAGATGTAACTTTTTTAGGGGAATTAGCACATTCTTCTATCCCGGAAATATTACATTGTGCAGATTTATTCATTCTACCTTCTAAATTTGAAGGTACGCCACTTGCTGCTTTAGAATCTGTAGCATGCGGTGTACCTGTTATCTCTTTTAGAGTGAGCGATATGGATAAGATAGTTATTCCAAATCAAACCGGATACTTAGTTAATGAGCATTCTGAAGAAGGTTTAGCCAATGCAATTATGAAAGGTGTCAAAACACTCGTCAAAACAGAAAGAATATCTTATACGGCAGTAGTAAGAAAATATGCTGCATCTAATTTAGTGCCTAAAATATTGAAAATATACAGTAAAACCTGCTCTTAGAATAATATAAGAAATTTATTCTAATATTCAACCCTATATTCTCTTTATCTAAAAAGGCATAAGTTTCCATAAGTGCTTAAATTTAAACTTACCTTTTCATTGAATAGCAAATTGAACCATAGAAGCAATGTATGAATCTTAATAGAAACTTTTTTAATACACATTATTTTAATAAACTGAAAAAAAAAGGAAAATATTTAAGAAGAGACCCCAGATTATTCCTTGGCTTATATCTAAAAAGGTTAATTAAAAAATTTAATTCATCAGGTAATATTATTGATATAGGAACAGGTGATGGCTATTTTATTACCAAATTTGAAAAAAGCTATAAAACAATTGGTGTAGATATATCTAAATATGCTATAAATTTAGCCAAAAAAAGGTGTTTAAAGACGAATTTTGTAATATGTTCTGCTGAACACTTACCCTTTATGCCAAATTGTTTTGACTTTATATTAGCACTTGATTTAATTGAACATTTAAAATATCCAAATAATTTTTTTCAAGATTCAGCATATATCTTAAAAGATAAAGGCATTATAATTCTCTCAACCCCTAATCCAACATCTTATGGGAAAAAATTAAAAAAGGAAAAATGGATTGGTTATTCAGATATAAGTCATATCTCAATAAAAACACCGGAACAATGGAGAGAACTATTCACATTGCACAATTTTGAAATTATAAGAGAAGGAACAGATTTCTGTTGGGATATTCCATATCCTATTCATGTGCATCCTTTAATACAAAGATGGATAGTAATTCCAATACATATAATATTGAAAGTAACTTTTGGATTTTTACCGTGGAAGTTCGGTGAAAATTATTATGCAATAATTCAATTTATCGGTAAGGCAAATATAAATGAAAATAGGCATTGATGCTATCTCAGTAACAGAAAAAGCTGCAGGATTTAAAAGATATCTAATGCAATTAGTAAAAGGATTGGCCACAATAGATAAAAAGAATGATTACATATTATTTCTAAATCACAGGTCTTATAATTTATTTGCCATAAATCAATTAAATTTTAAAAATATAAAGGTGTATACACCGCCTAAAATTCATTTTTATTGGGGACAGTTTTATTTCCCATTAAAAATAATGTTTGAAAAATTAGACTTATTATTTTCTCCCGTATCCGCTCCTCCAATTTTATGCTCGGTTAAAAAATGTGTAGTGCTTCATGATCTTGCATTTATCTTATTTCCGGAAACCATTAAGAATAAGTTTGCACTATTCTATTGGAAATTTTTTATGTTGCATGGGATTAAAAAAGCTGAAAATATCATTACAGACTCGAAAAGCACAAAAAGTTATTTAATGAGCCATTTATATGTCCCTGATAAAAAAATAGAAGTTATTTATGGATTTATAAATAACGAATTTAAAAAGATTGAGGACGATAATGTTATTAAATCAGTAAAAGAAAAATACAATCTTCCCACAAAATATATTTTATATGTTGGTACTATAGAGCCTCGAAAGAATATCTCAACACTCATTAAAGCATACTATAAAATTCGTAAAGAGAGTGTAATAAAGCATTCGCTTGTTATTGTGGGAAAGAAAGGGTGGGGATATTCAAATATATTTGAAACAATTAAAGAATTAAACCTGGAAGACGATATTATTTTTACTGGTTATGTCCCTGATAAAGATCTCCCCGCGTTGTATAACGCTGCCGATCTCTTCGTTTATATTCCCCTACATGAAGGTTTTGGATACCCACCTTTAGAAGCGATGTCCTGCGAGATTCCTGTTGTTGTATCAAAAACCTCTTCTCTCCCTGAAATTGTAGGTGATGGAGGAATATTAGTTGACCCTTACAATGTTGATGAAATTGCAGAGCAAATAATAAAGCTTTTGAGAAACGAGCAATTAAGAAAGAGAATAGCCAATAAAGGCTATAGTAGAACTAAAAATTTTTATATGGAAAAATCAATAGACAAAATATTAGAAGTATTCAGAGATATAACAGAAAGGAAAAAATAAATATCCGTATATTAATTTTATCACGCACTTTTCCTATTCCGCCTAATAGTGGAACCAACCGCAGGATTTTTGCCTTTGCTAACTATTTAGCTCACAAGCATGATGTAACATTGGTCTGTTTGCATGACATGGGTGAACAAAAGCCACAATTAGAATACAAGACACCCTGGCGGACTTTTTTAGTCCCCTTGCATCAAAAAAATAAACTCTATGTCTTGCTTCGTGCTTTTGCCTCTCGATACACATATGCACAGATTAAATTCTATAGTAATGAATTACAAGACGCTTTAGAAAAGTTATTTTCAAAGGAACGATTTGATGTAATTTGGGTGAACTTCCTTGACATGGCTACTTACTTGCTGAAAATCAAGACGAGCAACTGGAAGCATAGCTTATTAATACTCGACCAGCATAACCTTGACGAGTCAGTTTGGAATAGCTTCTTAAAATCGCATATCAATCCCGTTTGGAAACTATTTGCCCTATGGGAAGTGATAAAAGTTAAACAATTACAAGCTCGTTATTTACCTGTCTTCGACATTATCTTGTCTGTTTCCAAAGATGACATAAAGGCAACACAGCCCTATATTAATACTCATACACAGGTTTGGCTAACTCCTAACGGTGCAGATACTCGATATTTCAAATCAGCATCCTCACTAAGAAAGAATTGTCCAAATCCCCGAGTTGTTTTCGGCGGTGCAATGGATGTTACCATGAATCAGGATGGTGTGCTTTGGTTTATCAAGAAAGTATATCCACTTGTTCACAAAAAGATTCCTTCAATTCAATTCTGGATTGTTGGGCGCAACCCCCCTTTAAAGATACAGAGGCTCAATAAGATTCCTGGCGTTCATGTTACCGGGACCATTTGCGATGTCCGAGATTATTATGCTCATGCAGATGTGTTTATTGTACCAGTACGCTTGGGTGGAGGTACAAAGCTTAAAACCTTAGAGGCCATGGCAATGGCTTTACCTATAGTCAGCACTCCTACAGGAGTTCAAGGTCTTCAAGCATTATCAGGAAAGCATTTATATATTGCCAACGATGCAGAGACCTTTGCAAATAGAATCATTGAATTGATACGGGATCGAGAGAAAGCTATGGTAATGGGAAAAGAAGCTCGCTATTTTGTTGAAAAGCATAATAGTTGGGATGCTATTGTGAATAATACGGAAAAAAAGCTTTTAGAATTTATAAAAAAGAAGCATACGTATAATATACATTAAATCTTCCAGATATGCTCCCCATTGTAAGAGACTCTTCATAACCAACACGGTAAGATTTCGCAATTAGCAAGAAGAATGAACGTATAGAAAGGATAAATAAGTGTTAAAAAGTTTGCTTAAATAAGAAGCAAAAAGAACCTTTAATATCGTTGAGGAAGTCTATAAAAAACATGTTAAGAAATCCAATACAGAAGTTAAATAAATTATATTACCATTGGAAACGTGGCTATTGGATGTTAGATCCCAGAACATATTTGGGGAATTATAAAAATATACCCATTGATAGACCAATATTCTTACTGGGTGTTCAGTGTGGCGGCTTAACTTTAGTATCAAGGATGCTGAGGAGACACCCATCTGTGGTATCGGTGACCGGAAATTACCGTTATTGGTCGGGAGCCGATGAAATGCATACTGTCTTGGGTCCTATTCTTCCATCTGAATTATCAGGATGCCGGTATAAGGTACCTAACTCTAAACATCCTTTATTTTCCCCACCACGGAGCTGGACTTATGCCTGCAATGAACTCTTACCATATTATCGTAGAACTGCATTAGATGCTAATCCTGAGTTAACAAAGAAATTTAAAAGAATAATTCAGATAATAATCGCAAAATATGCTATTGACAAACATAATGCCCGTTTTACCGATAAAAGTCAGGTTTATACGGTGAGAGTCGCGCTAATTAGTGAATTATTGAGAGAGAATAATCCGAAGTTCATACTTATAGTTATGAATCCATATGCTCTATGTTACAAGGCAGCAAATGGAAAAGCTGCTGATATAGATCGACTCAAAAAAAAGCTATCACTTGAAGTGCGTTTAAATATTTGCGCGCAACATTGGGCTAATTCTATGAAATGTGCTTTAGAGGACAGAAAAGAAAATATGCTAATTATTCGATTTGAGGATATCTTGCAAGACCCAATAACTTATATGAGAAAACTATGTAAATTTGCTGAATTAGATTTTAACGAGGATATGTTACCTCAGCCACATCATAAAATCCCACTTGGCTCAAGATTCCCAGATCGTTGGTATCCCTTAGAACCAGAAAGAAGTCAAAACTACTTTCAAAAAATAGGAAGAAAAGAAATAGAAATTGTTAGCAAATACTGCAAGAATCTTGCCCTTCAATTTGGCTACCATATTCCCTGAAAATCAATATGAAGCAAATCATTCAAAACTATAAAACCGGGAAAATAAAGTTAGCTGAGGTGCCGGTTCCTGCAATTAAATCAGGTGGAGTGTTGGTGAGAAATGTTGTTTCTCTTATTAGCGCAGGAACTGAAAGGTTAATGATTGATTTAGCTAAAAAAAGTTTACTGGGAAAAGCCATTGCCAGACCTGATTTATTAAAGCAGGTCATTAATAAAGCCAAAAGCGAGGGCATAAAAGAAGCGCATCGACAGGCGGTAAGCAGATTGGATACCCCGGTTCCTTTAGGCTACAGTTGTGCCGGGGAAGTGATGGAAGCGGGCGAGGGGGTGGATGATTTTAAGATAGGGGATAAGGTAGCTTGTTTTGGCAGTGGCTATGCCTCTCATGCTGAGGTTGTATTTGTGCCCAAAAATCTCTGCGTAAAAATACCAGAAGGCGTAAGTTATGAGGACGGCGCCTTTGCCGGTGTGGGGGCTATTGCGCTGCATGCGGTAAGAACGGCTGACCCGCAATTAGAGAAAAACATCGCAGTCATCGGGCTAGGGCTGCTGGGGCTGATTTCTGTTCAGTTATTAAAGTCCTCAGGATGCAATGTATTCGGAATTGATGTAGATGAGGAGAAAACTTCTCTAGCTTTAGAACTTGGTGCAGATGATGTAGCAATTACAAGTGATGATGTTATAACAAAAGTAAAGAGTTTCTCCGGAGGCAATGGGGCTGATGCGGTAATCATCTTCGCCAGCACTAAAAGCAACAAGCCTGTTGAGTTAGCCGCTGAGATAGCTCAAGAAGGTGCAAAAATTGTAGTCCCTGGCATGGTGGATTTAAAACTTCCCCGAAAAGCATTTTATGAAAAGGAGCTAAAGCTCATTGTATCCAGAGCGGCAGGTCCCGGGGCTTATGACCCTGTGTTTGAGGAGAGGGGGGTAGATTATCCTATCTCTTACGTCCGTTGGACTGAAAAACGGAATATGGAAGCATTTTTAAATCTAATGGCAAAGGGGAGGATTAATTTAGATAAGCTTATTACTCACAGATTCAAGATTGAAGAAGCAGAGAAAGCTTATGAGATGCTAACCAGAAAGTCCTCTGAGAAATACATAGGCGTTTTATTCTGTTACGATAGAGAAAAATCATTAACAGCGAAAATAGATATTAGAAAGCAGCAGGTTAACCAAAGAAAAAAGAAGAGGGAAATAAATATTGGACTGATAGGCGCGGGGCTTTTTGCCAAAGGGACGATTTTGCCTATTCTCAGGAAAATTCCTTATGTTAATCTGCGAGGTATTGCAACAACCACAGGGAGCAGCGCGAGACATGTAGGGGATAAATACGGTTTTGAATATTGTAGCTCTGATTACGAAGAAATCCTAAATGATCAGGACATCGATTGTGTGATAATTGCCACCAGACATAATCTCCATGCAAAGATGGTAATAGAAGCCTTGGAAAAAGGGAAGGATGTATTTGTTGAGAAACCCCTGGCTTTGTCAATTGAAGAGCTAAAAAATGTCGTTGATTCATGGAAAAATCAGCAAGGGCGCTTGATGGTGGGATTCAACCGCCGCTTCTCACCTTTCTCGGTGAAGGCTAAGGAGTGGCTGGGAAGTATCAATGAGCCGTTGGTTATCCATTGTCGGGTGAATGCCGGATTTATTCCTAATAGCAGCTGGGTTCACGACCCAAACCAAGGAGGAGGTAGAGTCATCGGTGAGGTCTGCCATTTTATAGACCTTATTCAATATTTCACCGATTCTACTCCGAGCGAAGTCTATGCAACGAATTTAGCCTCTAATGTTTATAAAGCCAGTGATAATGTTACCATCAATTTAAAAATGTCTAACGGCTCAATAGCTTCTATAACCTATGTCGGCAATAGTGATAGAGCTTTTCCGCGAGAGCGTATAGAGATATTTGGAGGAGGGGCAGCTTGTGTTATTGAGAATTTCAAAAAACTTGAATTCGTACAAAGCGGAAATCGCAAGAGACTCAGTCGATTTAATGTGGACCGTGGTCACAAAGATGAATTTAAAACCTTTTTTAATACCCTGTTGAAAGGTAGGTCAGCTCCTGTTGACCTTTCTGAATATATATATACTACCCTCACTACCTTTGCTGTTGAGGAATCCCTGAGAAAGGGAGCGCCAGTGCAATTAAGCTTAAATAATGTTGGACTGCAATGAAAATTTTAATTCTATCTCATACTTTTCCTCCTGAACCAGGCTCCGCATCAGCGAGGATGTTTGAATTAGCTGAATATTTAGTCAATCGAAATCATAAGGTAAGCGTTATCACCGGTTTTCCTAACTACCCTCGTGGAGTCATATATCAAGGATACAAAAATAAACTTTATCAAAGAGAAAAAATACAAGGAATTAATGTTACCAGAACACTTGTTTATATTACTACCCGGAGAGCTAAGTTTTTACCCAGATTACTAAATTATGCTTCATTTATGATTTCTTCTGTCTATGGAGCTCTTCTTGCTGGTAAACCTCAATTAATCTACATCTATTCACCACCAATTTTTCTTGGACTTTCTGCCTATGTCATTGGGAAGCTATTTAAATCTCCATTTGTAATTGAAGTTAACGACCTTTGGCCTGAAGCTCCGATAGCATTGGGAATGATAAAGAATAAATATCTTATTAATCTCTCTAAAAAGTTAGAAAAATTCATTTATAAAAAAGCCCATAAAATATTTTTCTATTCCCACATTATGAGACGATATGTAATTAATCTTGGAATCAATAGAGGTAAAACTGAAATTCATCCGCTCTGGATTGATACTGAATTTTTCAAGCCTACAAACTCCAATAAGAGAATCTTAAAACAACATCAAATTGATAACAAGTTTATTATTATGTATGCCGGAAATATCGGGAAAGCTCAAGGTTTAGAACACCTAATTGATTGTGCAAAATTATTACATAAAATAAACAAAATGGAATTTGTCATCATCGGAGACGGCATTGAAAGAAATGAGTTGATTAAGAAAAGCGAGAATTACAAACTGGACAACATAAAATTTATCAATCAACAGCCAAAAGAGAAAATAATTAAATTTTTATCAGCGGCTGATGTGTTATTTCTTCATCTTAATAAAGCACCCCATCGCTTGGGTACCATTCCCGCCAAAATTCTCACTTATATGAGCATGGGTAAGCCAATTCTTGCAGCATTGGATGGTGAGGCAGCCGAACTTATAAACAATCACCAATGCGGAATTAAGGTCGAACCTGAAAATCCTCAGGCTATTGCAAAGGGAATTTTAGCCTTATATAAAAATGAAGCTTTAAGGAATGAGCTTGGCGAAAATGCTCGCCATTGTGCGATTTATTATTATTCAAAGTCAAAATTGCTTAGCGAATTAGAAACTTCTTTGCAGAAACTCGCTAACTAAATGATTCCTTCTATTAAGATTGATCAGCAATTTAAGAATTTTCGCGTACATTTAGTGAGAAATGGTGTGCTATATGCGTCAAAAGGATACGCTCTCTATAAGAAATCTAATGATGTTGATATTTGGCATAAAATAATAACTATAAAAACAGATAGTATTCATCGTATATTAAGCAAATTTAAATTACTTTCTCGTCTATTTAGAATTGGTATTCATAATATAATTCCATTATCATCGGGTACATTAATTTTGATAGTTCAGGGAAAATTTTACCGCCTTAGTGAAAAGAATAATAAAATCGAAATAGTCCACAGACTTCGCTACGGTCGACGCCCTTTATTACAAGGTTGTTGTATTGATCCCTCCGATAATATCTATTACGGAGAATATTGGATGAATTCAAAAAGGAGAGAAGTGCATATTTATCAGGGAATTAATGATGGGAGGGAGTGGAAAATAATTTATACTTTTCCCCCTCATTCAATAAGGCATGTGCATTGTGTCCAATATGATCCTTTCACAGGCTGGCTATGGATTTCCACCGGCGATCGAGAAAAGGAATGCAAGATTGCATATTCAGAAGATGGTTGTCAAACATTGATTGAAATAGGGGCTGGAAATGAACTCTGGCGAACTACGAGCTTAATTTTAACCAAAGAATATATTTATTGGGGTACCGATGCTGAGTATATGCAAAATTACATCTGTCGCTGGAATCGAACAGCAGGCACTGTAGAGAAACTTCAAGCAGTAGACGGCCCTATATATCACTCAAAGCGTCTGAATGAGGGAACATTTCTCTTTAGCTCAGGGGTAGAGAATGCGCCGAGCGAATGGGATAATTTTGCTCGTGTTTGGATTTCATCCAATGGTATTGAGTGGAAGGAGCTCGCCAAATGGAGAAAAGATAGGCTTTCGCCACATTATTTTGGCTACGGAGCTATTTATTTTGCTCAAGGAGAAGCAGGAAATGGACTTTTTTATTTTTCGCCCGTGGCTTTGCGATATTTAAGAGCTGGTTCCTATTGCGCACAAATTAATTATTAATTTGCCTTTTAGATATTTAAAATGCGTTGGAATACAAGAATTGCCAATCGCGATGAGATCCCCAAATTACTTTCACTTTTTCAAGCCGTCTATAACAGACCGCTTTCGTCAGAATATTGGCAATGGAGATATAACGGAAATCCTGAATGTAATACCGAAGTATTAGTCATAGAACATAAGGGCAAAATCATCGGAATGAGACCTATGTCCTCATTTACCTTTAAAGTAGCTGATACCGAGATAAGAGCAACATTATTTACAGATGTTGCGACTCATCCTTCTTTTAGAAGAATGGGTGTTTTTTCAAGCTTGATAAAAGAAGCAACACAATTAAGTGAAAATAGAGGAGATAGATTTATTTATACATTTCCCAATAAAAAATCTTTTCCGGCTTATATGAAGATAGAAAGCTGGAATCATATAGGCTCTATTCCGCTCTACATAAAACCTTTGAGAATTCATAATTATTTGCATCGTAAAGTAAATAAATCTAATTTTGTTGATTCAATGTCTGCCTTGAGAAAATTAGAAATCAACCCTCCTGCTATTGAAATTAAAGAGTGCCAGCTTTCGATTTCAAAATTGAATAGGTTTGACAAACGAATAGATGAATTATGGAACAACATTAATAACAAATATCCTATTATTTTAAAAAGGGATAGCCAATATTTAAATTGGCGATATATTCAACAACCTGATGTGGATTATCTT
The DNA here is from genome assembly GCA_029880275.1 of Candidatus Aminicenantota bacterium. Lineage (GTDB taxonomy): Bacteria > Acidobacteriota > B3-B38 > Guanabaribacteriales > B3-B38 > Guanabaribacterium. Next base: position 24,235 of record JAOUOQ010000002.1, read on the forward strand.
ATTTTATGTGCAGAGTCTCGGGATAAAATAAAGGGATACATTGTATTAAAAACAGATACATTATTTGGTTGGTGGGCTGGCTTAATCGTAGATATTTTAAGTGAGAATGAGGAAACCTGTTTTCACTTAATTGCTCAAGCAATTAAATTTTTCCGTAAGCTTAAAATTGAAGTTGCAGGTTGCATCATAACCGACATACTATTTTATCCACTCGCCTTAAGAAAAAACGGATTTTTTCGATTTCCTAATTTATTGTGTCCTAAAGAATTTTATGTTGTATGCTATTACAATTCTACCTTTTCTGATTTTTCAGGAGAAGCGCAGAATTTCTCTAAGTGGTTTCTCACCTGGGGAGATACAGATACTGCATAATTTCTAATACCCATCAAACCTTAAACAATTCGAGTGAATTAAAATGTTTAAAAATAATAATGTATGTATTTTGAGCTTTGACATAGAAGATTGGTTTCAAGTGGAGAATTTGAAGCAGGCTATTAAAAAAGAAGAATGGGAGGGACAGAAATTAAGAGTTGTCGAAAATACGCGAAAATTACTTAGCATCTTGAATAATTATGGAATTACAGCTACATTCTTTGTTCTGGGATGGATTGCTGAAAAAGTTCCCCAGTTAATATATCACATTCATAAATTGGGTCATGAAATCGCTAGCCACGGCTATGAACATGAATTAATACATAATTTATCTCAAGAAGAATTTAGAAATGATTTAATAAAATCAAAGAGAATTTTAGAGGGAATAACAGGTCAAAAGATTTTAGGATATCGAGCCCCCAGTTTTTCCATAACTGATTGGACTATTGATATGCTGAAAGAGATAGGGTATGTTTACGATTCCAGTTACTTCCCAACCTCTTTTCATAATCGATATGGTAAACTCAATTCTAAAGCTTCCATTAAAAGATGCACAAAAAATGGACTCTTTCAATATTCTAATGGTCTTATTGAAGTTCCTATGCCTACGCTTAATCTCCTGAGTATATCAATTCCTTGGGGAGGAGGAGCTTACTTCCGTTTAATGCCATATCCTATTTTCAAACAGGGAATAAAAACGATCCTAAATAAAAATAAACTATTTACCTTTTACTTTCATTCCTGGGAAATTGATAATGATCAACCTCGCATTAAGAATATTAAATTAAATTATAAGCTAAGACATTACACAGGCTTAAAAAATTCCTATATGAAGTTAGAACGATTCTTAAAGGATTTTTCTTTCACCTCGATAAGAGATTATCTGAAAAGAATGGATCTCCTACCTGTCAAGTATTGAAATAAGAGTTCCTAAATTTAAAAGAAAAAGCTTAATTTTAGTGATTATTAATGTAGTAATTCATCATTATTTCCACCTTTATGGAGCAAGGGATGGAGAAATATTTAAAACATTGGAAAGATAAAAAAGTTCTTGTAACGGGTGGGGCTGGTGCCATTGGCTGTAATTTAACAAAGTCACTGTCCGAATTAGAAGCCAAGCTGGTCATTGTCCTCGATGATTTGTCCGCTTCCGGGGAATGGAATATCCCCTCCAGACCCAATGTGTTATTTGTTAGAGGTGATGTAACAGATGATATAGCACTGAAAAGAGTCTTCTCAGAAGAGCCAGAGTATGTCTTTCATTTAGCCGCTTTCTTCGCTAATCAAAATTCTGTAGATTATCCAGAAAAAGATTTATTAGTTAATGGCTTAGGCACACTCAAATTATTAGAATATTCACATCTTGCAGGTGTTAAAAAGTTTATCTACGCTTCTTCAGGATGCTCCATTTATGGAAGTCAGGCTCCCCTCCCCCTGAAAGAAGAATTTATGTCCATGGATTTAAGCACGCCTTACCAGATCACCAAAATGCTGGGAGAGCTTTACTGCAACTTCTTTATGAATCATTATGGTATGAATATCATTAAAACGAGATTCTTTAACTCATATGGTCCAGGTGAAGTTCCAGGACAATATCGTAATGTAATACCAAACTTCATTTACTGGGCGATGCGTGGCAAGACACTCCCCATTACAGGCACAGGAGAAGAAACACGGGACTTTACTTATGTGGGAGACCTGGTAGACGGAATTTTGAGAGCAGGCTATTTTGAAGAAGCTGTGGGAGAAGCCATTAATTTAGCATCTGGCAGAGAGATTAAAATTATAGACTTAGCAAATTTAGTCAATAAATTAACCGGAAACAAAAGCGGAATTAAATTTGTTGAAAGAAGAAAGTGGGATACCAAACCCCGGTTATTAGCATCGGTTGAGAAAGCCAAAAAAATAATAGGATACGAACCTAAAATGGATTTTGAGGAAGGAATAAAAAATACAATTGAATGGTTTGAAGAGAATTGGGACTCCATTGAAAAATCTGCCGACTTCGGACCGGGAATTTCCTCGGCTGTCAGAGAAGTATGTAAATAAGAAATCTACTAACAAATAAACCCTCATTATGAAAGTTCTCTTTGTATTTGGTACCAGGCCCGAAGCCATTAAAATGGCTCCGGTAATTAAAGAAATGGAAAAATACCCCCAATTTGACTGTAAAATCTGTATTACTGCGCAGCATAGGGAGATGTTAGACGATGTGCTAAACCTTTTTTATATTTACCCCGATTACGACCTTAATATAATGACAGATAATCAAAGCCTATTTGAAGTCACCACCAGGAGCTTAATGGGATTAAAGGAAATTTTGACCAAGCAGAAGCCCGATATGGTTCTTATCCAGGGTGATACTACCACATCTTTTGCAGCGTCCCTTGCTGCATTCTACCTGCAGATAAGAGTGGGGCATATTGAAGCTGGTCTCAGAACCCACAATAAGTACAGCCCCTTCCCTGAGGAAAAAAATAGGCATCTAACCGCTGCTCTTGCCGATTATAACTTCGCCCATACAGAGGGGGCAAAGAGCAATTTAATTAACGAAGGCATCTCGCAAGAGCGTATATGGGTCACAGGAAATCCCGGCATAGATGCTTTGCTATTAACAATTAAGAAAAATTCTTCATCAGAAAAACAAGAGCAACTCCAAAGATATTTCCTGGAAAAATGGAATCTTAAAACAGATAATAAGCTAATCTTAGTGACTGCTCACCGACGAGAAAATTTTGGCAAAGGATTAAAAAATATATGCTTAGCCCTAAAAGAGATTGCTCTTAAGAATCCTGATTTTTCCATAGTTTACCCTGTTCACCCAAATCCCAATGTCCAAAATATTGTCCGAGAGGTTTTCGGAAAAATCCCTGGGGAATTAGCAGACAATAAAAGTCCTGAAAACATATTCTTAATTGAGCCTTTACCCTATGAGCCTTTTGTCTACCTTATGGAGAGATGCTATTTAGTGCTAACCGATTCGGGGGGCATTCAGGAAGAAGCTCCATCCTTAGGCAAGCCTGTTTTGGTAATGCGGAATACCACCGAAAGACCCGAAGGCGTTGATGCGGGTACTGTTAAGCTGGTGGGAGCAAACAAAGATGAGATTATAAAAGAGACCCAAAACCTTCTCAATAATCAAGAAGCATACCATAAAATGTCCCGAGCCATCAATCCATACGGCGATGGAAGAGCTGCTCAAAAAATCGTTGACATCCTTAGGGGAAAAACACAGTGAACCTCGAAATAAAAGTTAAAGAAATTATTGGCGTCTGCCCGGTATATAAGGTCGGTGTCCGGATAATCTTAGAAGAAGGTTACAAAATCAACCTTAGCAAGTCTTCCACTACTATTTGCATGCATTCTTTATCATCAATAATGCCTTATTATGTAGCTCTGAGCAAAGGCATTCTGCCCAAAGATTTAGGTTTAGCTAAGGAGGGTGGTAAGGCGTATATTCAGTGCTTAGACCCCTGTAAATACACCGGGGGCGGAACAGTTATTTTCGAGGTCCAGACCAGAAAAGCGTGAATAAACCAGAGGTAAGTTTTCCATGCAGAAAACATCCGAATCAATAGAAGAAAAATTAATGATCCCTGAAGCAGTCATCGAAACTAATAGCAGGAGTCTTATAGTAAAAAGAATGTTTGATATCATTCTTTCCTTGTTTGGAATCTTGCTCTCCCTTCCGCTATGGCTATTGATAGCCTTGGCTATAAAGCTGAATGATCGCGGTCCAATCTTTTACACTCATTACAGAGTAGGTAGGCGCGGTAAAATATTCAAAGCCTATAAATTTAGGTCTATGATTAAAGATGCCGAACGGGAGAAGGGGGCTGTATGGGCAGAGGAAAACGACCCCAGAGTCACCTTGATTGGCCAGATATTACGGGCGACGGCTTTTGATGAATTTCCGCAGTTGATAAATATCTTTTTAGGAGACATGAGTTTTGTAGGGCCCCGACCGGAAAGGCCTGAATTGGTTGAGAGGTTTAGCGCGGAAATAAATAATTATGACCGCCGCCATGGAGTCAAACCAGGATTAACCGGCATCGCACAGGTGTTTGGCAAATATGATACCAAACCAAGGCACAAATTGAAATACGACTTATTGTATGTCCAAAATCAAAACTTCTGGCTTGATCTTAAATTGATTATGCTCTCTTTTTGGATTACCGCCAGAGGAAAATGGCAATCAAGAGAGAAAAAGAAATATACATTGCTAAGAGGATCAAGATAATAATTCACAATATCGAGAAAATTTTGAAGCATTATAACCTGATTTGACTAAAAATCTTATCTTATTATATCTTAAGGATAGAATTGAATTTTTTCAATATTTAAGGATAAAGATTTCAAAAGTAAATCTTGCTTTAAGCTTATAGCCTTTATGGGATCTTTTGAAAATTGTGGGAATAGAAAAATTTATAGTAGCCTTTTTTATTTCCCTCTTAATCAGTTTTAGCAAGAAACCCATTTTTCAATAACCTTATCGGCTATCAGGTTGCCAGCTTCAAAATCATTATAAATTCTTTCCCGAAAAAATTTTTACCTATAGCCTCAGTGTGATATCCATTGTTTGCCAAATATTTGATTAAGATCCTCGGCTTTGTATTTGCTGGTCAAAATTTTTCCTCATTTAGTCTCTTTGTAGTCCGCCAACAGCAGAATCCTTCCCCTTCCGAACTGAAAATAAGTGTGTTATTAACCATATCTATCTTATATCATCATATCTCTCCGAAGGAAGCTCCGTCCAAAGTGAGTATATTCTTTGCCTGCAATCACCCAGATGGCACGCCCGTTGCCGTTAATATCATATTAATAAACCATATCTGGAAATGACGATGGCGCTTTAGCCGATACAAAAGAGTCCTATGCGGAACTCTACACGCTATAGCCCGGTTGGCAGAGGACTTAATATCATGCTCTATCAAGGCTTTCAATTCCTTTAACATTTTTGACCCCCCAGGGGCGAAATTAGTAAATCATCTCTCCGGTGACCTTTTCATCTCCATAACCTTCTTCCTGAAAAACATCACCTTGCTTCTCTGTCCTAAGTGTTTTATAAAAAATGAAATTTAATTCACTTTTTTCTTGACAAGTAAAAGAAAGTAACAATAATATATTACTATTAATAAAAGAGATGAAGGGCGAGATTAGCCCAAGGTGATGAAAGGATTTTTTACTCTGTGTCATATAAGATTCTCATTATCCTGCTCAGAGCTGTGGGGAATAAGCATAACTTGCCTGCAACTGATTTATCTTTTAGACAGATAGCAAACTACGAGTAATTCTCCTCACCGCGGTGGTGAGGGATGTTTTTAACCAATTTTTAAAAAAAGGAGGCAACCAACATGGCAGAACGCAACGGTTTTATCGTTTCAGTTTTTCTGATATTCATTCTTTCCATCTCAGGGATGATGTTTGCTCAGCGGGTGATTGACCTGGATAAGGTGTGGGGAGATGTGCGGGTGCTGGGGCGCAATATAACTGATGAGTGCGGACGCGCAGTAGCCCAGGGGGACATCAACGGAGATGGCTATATGGACCTCATCATTGGTGCCTCATTTGCTGACCCCGGTGACCCTCAACTCACTGATGCCGGCGTGGCCTATGTCATTTTCGGCTCCAGCTCACCAGCGTCAACTTTGGACCTGAGCATCGAGTCAGCCGACATCACCGTCTGCGGGTATGATAAATATAGTTACACAGGCAATGCTTTAGCCAGCGGGGATGTCAACGGCGATGGTTTCGATGACCTCATCATCGGCGCCCCTTGTGCTGATCCCGGTACCCCTTCACGATACAGTGCCGGGGAAACCTATATCATCTTCGGAAGTAGCTCACTACCCTCAACTATCGACCTGAGCGTCGCACCAGCCAATATCACAATCTGTGGAGCTGTTACATTAGATAATTTTGGCTGTGCGGTGGCCAGCGGGAATGTGAACGGCGATGAGTATGATGACATAATAATCGGTGCCTATAATGCTGACCCCGGTACTCCTGAACGATATGCTGCTGGGGAGACCTATGTATTCTTCGGCAATATTTTCTCAACACCCACGACTATCGACCTGAGCGTCACACCAGCCGATATCACTATTTGTGGAGCTGATGCCAATGATAATTTGGGCTGGGCGGTGGCCAGCGGGAATGTGAACGGCGACGGATATTATGACCTAATCATCGGTGCCTATTTGGCTGACCCCGGTACCCCTGCACGCCTTGATGCCGGAGAAGCCTATGTCATCTTCGGCTCAAGCTTACCTTCCTCCAGTATTGATTTAAGCACCCAGTCAGCCGACATAACCGTCTGCGGGGCTTATGAGTTTGATAGTTGTGGCAATGCGGTGGCCAGCGGGGATGTGAATGGTGATGGGTACGATGATATAATCGTCGGTGCCTATTGGGCTGACCCCGGTGAACGCTCAGAGGCCGGGGAGACTTACGTCATCTTCGGAAAGAGCTTCACATCTCCCACAACAATCGACCTGAACAATGAGTCAGCCGACATCACCATATGCGGGGATAATTATGGGGATTGGTCTGGTTGGGCGGTGGCCAGTGGGGATGTAAACGGTGATGGATACCATGACCTGATCATTGGTGCCCGCCTTGCTAATCCCGGTGGTCTCACCAATGCCGGGGAGACCTATGTCATTTTCGGAAAGAGTTTCCTATCTCCACCCTACACCATAGACCTGAACTCACAGCCAGCCGACATCACCGTCTGCGGGGACGATGATAGGGATGAGTCTGGCTATGCGGTTGCCAGCGGGGATGTAAACGGAGACGGGTGCGACGACCTCATTATCAGTGCACATTATGCTGACCCCGGTGGACGCACCAATGCCGGGGAAACCTATCTCATCTCAGGAGGAGGCGCCATTATCACCGCTCACGGTCTGGGCGGCAAAAGCCGGATAAACTGCTTCAGCCTCCTGGGGAGAAGCTGGGGTGGTTTCAAAGCCTTCGGAGCAGCGAATAGTCAGGGGGAGGTGCATCTGACGGTTGGTCATATAGAAGCCGATAGCCTGGATGAGATTGTCGCCGGTCAAGGTGAGGGCGGTAAGTCCTGGGTGAAGTTCTTCGAGGTCAACGGCTCCCTCATCAACGCCTTCAAAGCCTTCGGCGCAACCAACACCAACGGTGAGGTCCATCTGACCTTAGGTAACTTTGATGAGGACACCTCTGATAAGGAGATAGCCGTAGCCCAGGGTGAAGGGGGACAGTCGTGGGTGAAGACCTTCGAAGCTGATGGGACTTTAATCCTTGGCTTCAAAGCCTTTGGTGCGGCTAATGCTCAGGGAGAGGCTCATCTGGCGTCAGGTGACCTGAACAAAGATGGGATTGATGAGATAATAGTCGGTATGGGAGAGGGTGGCAGTTCCTGGGTAAAGGTATTCAATCTTTGGGGTGAATTAATCCGCTCCTTCAAGGCGTTTGATGCTACTGATAATCCCGGCGGTGAGGTGCGTCTGGCGGTGGGCAACTTTAATGCCGACGCTGATGTAGAGATAGCCGTAGCTACCGGTTATAACGGGGGAAACAAGGTCAGGTGGTTTGACAAGTACGGAACCTTAATCAGGGAATTTACCGCTTTTGGCTTTGGCGGCAACCCCAATGGTGATGTGCAGATAGCCGCGGCTGATATAGATAACGACGGCATTGATGAGATAATCTGCGGTCATGGTGAGGGAGGGAGTTCCGTAGTCAAAGTCTTTAAGCCTGATGGGACCTCCATCATGAGCTTCAAAGCCTTCGGAGCGGTAAACACCCAGGGCGAGGTCCACCTCGGCAAGAGTAATTACTGAGTACCTTACTTTTGATATGCTGAAGTGACAGCTCCAGGATGAAGAATTATCACTATGAGGGAACATTCATCCACTTTTATAAAAATCGAGCACGAATAAAGAAAAGAAGGTAATACCTGCGGACGGGTAGTATTGCAGACACCATAAAATATGGTTAGAGGCATTGGAAAATGAAATGGACTACATTTAATTAATTGCCCTCAAAATTGTATGTCCGTCTTAGGGCACTTTTGAAGAAGAAATAGTCCCTAAATTGTGTGCAATAATAATGTATCAGCTATAGCACACATGCACGAATATCAGAGCTTTTACATCTTAGGCCCCGATCCATATAACCTATCTATTTGTTCAGATATTAGGTTAGAATTATCAGGTGAGTGTTTTCCAATCATTTCGTCCCATCTTCAGCTTGGAAACCTTTCCTAAGTTTTAGAGCTAAAAGAAAGGCTGCAAAAATCCTCCTTAAGGTGGGTATCTTTATCTTAGAATGGGGACAAAAAAAGGGATGTCTTGTATATTTTAAAATGCTAAATTTGCATAAGATATTTAAAATAAAAAAATGGTAGCGGGGATCGGATTTGAACCGATGACCTTTGGGTTATGTAGTGGCTGAATCCTGTGCCCTCCTGTCTTTCTAACCTGCTGATTATAAAGGTAGTTAGCGGCAAATTAACCCCTTTTTTAGCCCGGTGTTTAGGAAAAGGTTATGTGCCCATTTGGGGGCGCCTAACCTAAAAAATTGGTACATACATTTTTTCCTTTTTAAAAAAAATATACATCAATTTGGAAGCGGAGTCAAGAGGTTTTTTCCATTCGCCTTGACTCGTACAGGATAAAGCTTATTCCAGAGGTTTCAAAGGCCATCCCTAATCTCGGCGATCCCCTCCCCTCCCCCATCCTCACAGAGCAGAGCCTTTGGTTCATTACTAATCTCCCGTCGGAGGGTTTACGCCTCTGGTGAGCAAAACGAGCACCTATTTTTGTCTTCCAAACCACCAGGATATTTTTCCGATAATTTGATTGGGAGCGGTTCTTCGTATCACAATCGGTTTTATAGCAGTCGTATTAAGGGGTAATAATACATTAGCTCTCTCGGTCAGTTTCAACTATCTTAGGATGACAGAGCCGTGGTCGCGGGCGGCGAAAGATTC